>JAHFSN010000484.1 GCA_023265735.1 Spirochaetaceae bacterium
TCGAGAGCCGCAGGTTGGGTGCCGCAACGAGGTGAAACGCCAGTTCCAAGCCCAGCAAGACGAGGAGGACGAGGATGGTGATCCGGAGGAGGGGGCGAACCAGGGTCATGAAGCCCCTCCCCAGACCGGCACCGGGCGGGGAGCCGACCGGGACAGGTTGAGCAGAATGCCGCCCATGAGGAGGCTGATGACCACCGAAGAGCCGCCGTAGCTGAAGAACGGGAGCGTCACTCCCGTGGCTGGCACGGCACCCACCACCACGGCGGCGTTGATCAGCACCTGGTATACCAGGAAGGTCGTCACGCCCAATCCCAAGATCCGGCGGAACTGTTCGGTCTGGGCCAGGCTGGCCTGGTAGCCCTTCCAGGCCAGGAGGCCGAAGAGCACGAAGACCAGGGTCACGCCCCAGAACCCCGTCTCCTCGCCCAAGGAGGCCAGGATGAAGTCGTTGTGAACCTCGGGGATGCCCCCGAGCTTGTGGGTACCGGCTCCGATTCCCGTCCCAAAGAACCCTCCGGCCAACAGGGCGTCCCGGGCCGCCTGGGTCTGGAAGCTGGCCCCCGAGGGGTCCCGGGTGGGCGAGAGGAAGGTGAGGATGCGCTCGAGCCGGTAGGGGGCCGCCAGGACCCCGACGATGCCGACGCCCACGGCGCAGCCCAGGACCACGAACCAGTACGACAGCTTCACGTCGGCCAGGAAGAAGAGGGTCAGGATGACGAACAGGAGGAACATCGAGGTCGAATAGTCATTTTGGAGGAGGGTCAGGATGACGAACAGGAAACTCACGGCAAAGGGGGGCAGCAAAGACCGACCGACGTCGTTGAGGCGCCCTTCCTTCTTGGCGAACATCGACGCCAGGTACAGGACCACGGTCAGCTTTGCCAGTTCGGAGGGCTGGAACGAAAGACCGAACTTCACGATCCAGCGCCGGGCGCCGTAGATCTCCCCGGCGTCCCAGACGGGAAGAAACACGGCGACCATGAGAAGGGCGCTGACGGCCAACAGCCAGGGGACAGACTTGCGAAGGAGCCCCAGGTCCATCCAAGACAGGAACCACGCCCCGATCGCGCCGATGGCAAGAAGAATTACCTGCTTCTGCAGAAAGAAGTAAGGAGATCCCGTCAGGCGTTCTGCCTTGAAATAGGACGCCGAAAAGAGGGCCACCAGACCCAGTCCTACCAGGAGGACCAGAACCGTGAGCAAGAGAAGATCCGTCTTTTCGCCCCGAACCCGTTCGGGGATGAACACCCAGCTCATGGGTCCTCCTACTGCAACTTCAGGGTCGACAACCCCAGGATCGCGAACAAACCACCCAGCAGCCAAAACCGCGTGACGACCTTGGTCTCTGCCCAGCCCGACAGCTCAAAATGGTGATGGAGCGGCGCCATCCGGAACACCCGCTTCTTCGTGCGCTTGTACCAGAACACCTGGATCATGACGGACACGGTCTCCATGACGAAGACGCCGCCCAGAATGACCAGGAGCAGCTCCTTCTTGAGCAGCACCGAGACCAGTCCGAAGAGTCCTCCCAGGGCCAAGGACCCCGTGTCGCCCATGAAGACCTCGGCGGGGTGCCCGTTGAACCAGAGGAACCCCACGGCGGCGCCCACCAGGGCCAGGCAGAAGATGGCCACCTCGGCTCCCCAGGGGTTGTAAGGAATCTGAAGGTAGCCGGCGTAATCCTGGCGTCCGGACACGTAGGCCAGGGCCGAAAGGGCCAGACCCACCAGGATGACCAGACCCGTGGCCAGCCCATCCAGCCCGTCGGTCACGTTGACGGCGTTGGACCAGCCGATCATGAGGAAGATACCGAAGGGAATCATGAGAAGATTGAGGTTGATCCAAGGCATCTTGAAGAAGGGAACGTAGAGGTTCGAGTCGTACCCAGGGAGGAAGGAGATCCACACCATGCACGCCGTGGCCACCACGAACTGCCCGGCCACCTTGAACCACGCGGGAATTCCCTTGGAATTGCGGGCCTTCACCTTGAGAAAGTCGTCGGCGAACCCTATCCCCCCAAACCCCAGGAGGGCGGTGAGAAGCACCCAGGTAACCGGGTGGGTCAGGTCCATCCACAACAGGGCGGCCACGGCCATCCCTAGGATCATGAGGAGTCCGCCCATGGTAGGGGTCCCCGTCTTCACCAGGTGGGTCTGGGGGCCGTCTTGGCGGACCGACTGCCCGGCTTTCAGGTCCTTCAGGCGCCGGATGAGCCAGGGCCCCACCAGGAAGGCGATCAGCAGCGCCGTGACGGCCGCATAGGCGCCCCGAACGGTGATGTACTTCAGCACGTTGAGGGCCGAGAAGTGTCCCACCAAGGGGTAGAGCAGATTATAGAACATGCGCGGCCTCCTGAGGCACATTCCAGAGCGATTGAAGGCGTTCGAGCTCGTTGCTCCGGGAACCCTTGAGGACCACGAGATCACCCGGCTGGACGGCCTCCTGGACCAGGGTCCTCAGCTCCGGGAAATCGTCGGTCCAAACCACGTGACCCGGGAACTGCCCGTCGGTGCAGCTCTGGTAGGCGGCCTCGGCTTCGACGCCGAAGAAGAACACCGCGGCGACGTCGAGCTGGGCCACCTCGGCCCCCAGGCGCCGGTGCAGGGCCTCCGAATCGGCCCCCAGTTCCTTCATGCTCCCGAGGACCAACA
>JAHFSN010000485.1 GCA_023265735.1 Spirochaetaceae bacterium
GGCCAAGATGTCGGTGGGCCGCCATGGCAACCATTTCCCCGTGGTCATGAAGAACTACCTCCCCCCGCGGCTCCAAGACATTGCCACCCGGGAAAACGTTCTCAAGATCATGGCCGACGTCGAGCACCTGGACCCGGGCCTCTTCTCACGGAGTTTCAAGAACACCACCAACCGCATCGTCCCCCACGTCATCCTTCTTCCCTCGTTTGGCGAGACGGGCATCTGCTGGGAACCCTTCGAGAGGTTCAACCGGTCGACGAGCCGCGGCCGCATCGCCATTCCCATGTACCCCAAGAATCTCAAGATGGCCGTCATGACGGCCCTGGGCGACCTTCGGTGGCAAGTGGTGAAAGAAAAGGCGGGGTATCGGTGGATGGAAGAGGGCCTCACCGGGTGGTACTACCAGTGGTTCACCGACCATGGGTTCAAAGGCGACGTGAAAGAATCGTTCGTCCAGGACTACATCATCTGGCTGACCAAGGAAAGTGAAGGAACCCAGAAACTCGACAAGGACGTCCGGGGCATCTTCTGGCGGAACACCCCCTTCCCCGCCGAACTGCGGGAGACCCTCCGCAACCGGGGATTCGTGTACAACGAGCTTTTCAAGAAGGACCAGAACCGCGCCATGAGCGACGGCTACTAAAGCTTCTTCCAATGTTTCAACGCGCCGGAACGGGGCCCCGCTTCGACCGAAACGGGGTCTCACTAGTCCTCGTCGTTTCGGGCAGAGGGTCGTCAGTCCGTTTGGCGGGTTCCACCCTGCCACTCAGACCTCCGGGCTCTCGGTCTGAGCCTGCGGGATCGTTCGACCCCGTTTCGGTCGGCGCCCCATTCCAACGTCAACCTCCCTGGAATCTGATCTAGTTTGGGCGGGGGGCCCGGAAGCTAGCGCTTCCGCCAGTTCCTTCTCTACCTCCGTCTCTGCGCCCAGATCTCAACGGGCTTCGCTTCCCTGGGGTTCTATTGAGTAACGCGGCAGGCCAACAGTTTGCTCGCCGGTGTTATCGATCGATGTGAGACGTTGGCCTGCATAGGCAACCGAGGCGGAGATCGTCGCTCTGGCAAAGCCGAACAAGGCGAGGAGCACAGCCGTACATTTGGTACGGCGAGCACCGGAGTCCGCCGAGAGGCGAAGCCAGAACGGCGAGATCCTAGCCGAGCTAGAACAATCCCTTGAATAGATGAGAATCGAAGTGCTTGTCGAGGTCGACGCGGCTTTTGAGGATGTGGAAGGCCCAGCGGTAGGTGAACCAACTGGCGGTCAGGGCGGCCACGAAGAGGCCTAGCCAGACGGTGACGGCGAGCCAGCCGGTCCGCTGGGGCAGGAAGAGGCCCGCCACTCCCATGAAGGCGAGGAAGTAGAAGAAGAGCAGCAGCAGGTTCAGGATGGTCGCACCGGCCAGGAAGAGGACGGTGTTGAACCGGCGGTTCACTTCCGGCGCCTGCCCAGCAGCAGCGACAGGAGGATGAGGCCCACACCGATGGTCACGCCGGAATCGGCGATGTTGAAGGTGGCAAACCGGTCCATCCAGAACAGGCCGTAGAACTTGAAGCTCAGGAAGTCCACGACCCCCTTGATGCCGCCGGGCGGGAAGATGCGGTCGATTAGGTTGCCGAGTCCCCCCCCGAGGATGAGGCCCAATCCCCAGCGCTGAAGCCAGGTCAGGGATTTGTCGCGCCAGGCGAAGATGGCCAAGACGACCATGGCCACCAGGGGAAGCAGGATGAACCCCAGCGACCGGAAGGGCTCGGGAAGACCCGTGCCTAGGGAAAAGGCCACCCCGGTGTTGCGCTGGTGGGTGAGTTCGAAGAAGTCGTCGCCCCAATTCCATCCCACGGTGCCCAGAGGAATCGACGCCATGACGAGGGCCTTGGTCCATTGGTCAAGGGCAATGACGACGACGGCGACGCCGAGGGGCACAATCCGGGCGACGAGGGGAGGTTTTTCAGCCATGGTCGCCATCCTATTACAATCCCGTCGGAAGGTCTAGAAAAACCGTCGGCACGCCTTTTTCCTTCTGCAGGTGCTCGGCGAGGAGCCGCACCCCCCAGGTCTCCGTGGCGTAGTGACCCCCGCTGATGACGTTGATTCCGGCTTCGAGGGCTTGATGGTAGATGGTGTGGTCGGCGTCGCCGGTAATGTAGACGTCGAGGTTTTCGGCGATGGCGTCGGCCACCTCTTGGGGCGCCCCCCCCGACACGAGGCCCACGGTCGAGACCTCGGCCTTCCCAAAGGGCAAAACCTGGAGAACGTTTTCCCGGCCGTGAAACAGGGTCTCGCAGATCTGGTCGAGACGGCGCGGTGAGGGCAGGACGCCCTTGAACCCAATCTTGGCTCCCCGGTACTCCCCGAAGGGCACCACGTCGGTGAGGCCTAGGGCCTGGGCCATCCCGGCATTGTTGCCAAAGGTGGGATGGGCATCGAGGGGGAGGTGGGAAGCCCAGAGGGCCAGGTCGTGGTCGAAGAGGTATTTGAGTCGGCGCCGGTGGTCGCCGGTGACGGCCAAGGGCGACCCCCAAAAGAGTCCGTGGTGGACGACCAGGAGCTGGGCGCCCACCGAAACGGCCCGCTCGAAGCTCTGGAGGCTGGCATCGACCGCAAAGGCCACGCGGCGCACCTCTGTTTCCCCTCGCCCCACCTGGAGTCCG
>JAHFSN010000042.1 GCA_023265735.1 Spirochaetaceae bacterium
ATCGATTTTGGGAACGGTATCCTTATGGACTACAACCACAATCTGTTTGTCGACCTCAACCGCTTCTACGCCCTGGGCCAGCACAACCCTGACCAGTCCTTCCGGGCCACCGTCGACTTCTACGGAGCCAAGGCCGTGGTGGCGAACCAGGGCGGCAAGTTCACGTACACCGACAAGGGTCTGTTCGGCGGAACCCGGACCGTCACGACGACGGGCTCCCTGATCGAAATTCAGGAGCCGGGGTTCCTGGGAGGCCGGTCAAAAATCACCGTGGACGGGGGAAAACTGTCCTACGACCCGGGAGGATTCCTCGGCCTGGGTTCCGTGACCCTGAACCAGACCGATCCCCTGGTAGTCACCATCCCGGCGTTCTTCGGAAAGAACGAATTCCGCCAGGTGCGAAGCGACCGCATCGAATTCGATAAGTCCTTTTCCCTCGAGGAGCACGAAAACACCATCACCATGGAATTTCAGGGACTCTTCGGCATCAAAGCCAGGTACGTGTTCTTTCGGACGGCCCAGGGATTTGTCTTCTACGACACGACGAGCCTCGACGGCCTCGAAGTCCACCGGGAGGGCAACAAGATCCTCCACTACACGGGGAAGACAAAGGCCGGAGAGATCGACTTGGAGTCCTAGGGTTCAGAGATCCCCGAGGGCCTGTTCTACGGCGTGCCACGCCAGCGTCGCGCACTTGACCCGGACGGGGAGCTCGATCACACCCTTGAGGGCCGCGATGTCGCCCAGATCGTCGAGGCTGTCGGCAGGCTGCTCGCCCCGGATCACCCCCAGAAACTGGGACACAATCTGCTTGGCTTCGGGGACGGTCTTTCCGGTCAGGAGCTCGCTCATCATGCTGGCCGAGCACATCGAAATGGAGCAGCCCGAGCCGTCAAAATAGACGTTCTCAATGTGCTGGGAATCTCCGTCGAGGAGGACCTTCACGCTGTCCCCGCAGGACGGGTTCTCCACCGCTTTCAGGTGGCTCAGCTCCCGTTTGTTTCGAGGATTCTTGTAGTGATCTCGGATGATTTCCTGATACAGTTCGTCGAAGGCCATACTTCAAATTACCGTTTTCGCCGCCCTTGGGCAAGTTCCGCAGGAACCTTACAGCTGGGCCGAGGCGTCCCGGACCGCCGCGGCGAAGGCGTCTACCTCGTCTTTGGTGTTGTAGAAGTAGAAGCTGGCCCGAGCCGTGCTCACGACACCGAGCCTCCGGGCCAGGGGATGGGCACAGTGGTGTCCGGCCCGGACCGCCACCCCGCGGCTGTCGAGGAAGGCCGAGAGGTCGTGGGCGTGGATGCCATCGAGGAGAAACGCAATGATGCCGCCCTTCCCGGGTGCGGTGCCGAAGAACCGGATCCTCGGAATGCCCTTCAGCTGCTCCATGGCGTAGTCGAGGAGCAGGCCCTCGTACCGGTGGATCCAGTCGAGACCCACGGCGTCGAGGTAGTCGATGGCAGCGTGAAGTCCGGCGGCGCCTTCCATGTGGGGGGTTCCCGCTTCGAACTTGTAGGGGAGGTCGTTGGCCTCGAAATGGTCAAGCCAGACCGAGCGGATCATGTCGCCGCCGCCCTGGTAGGGGGGGAGCTTTTCCAGCCACTCCTTCTTGCCATAGAGGACGCCAAACCCCGTGGGGCCGCCCATCTTGTGGCTGCTGAAGGCCAGAAAATCGCAGTCCAGGGCCCGGACGTCGACCCTCATGTGGGGAACCGACTGGGCCCCGTCGACCAGAACGGGAACGCCCCGCTCGTGGGCAAAGGCGATCACCTCTTCCAGGGGGTTGATCGTCCCCAGGACGTTGCTCATGGCCGCCAGGGTCACCAGCTTCACCCGGGGAGACCAGAGCACGGGCAGCTGGTCGATCCGGAGGACACCGTCATCCGTGATGGGCAGAAACTTCAGCTTCAGGCCGTACTGGTCCGCCACCATCTGCCAGGGCACCAGGTTGGCGTGGTGCTCCATCTCGGTGGCGATGATTTCGTCACCGGGAGACAGGAGCTTGGCGAAGGATTGGGCCACCAGATTGATGGAATCCGTGGTCCCCCTGGTGAAGATGATCTCTTCGCGGCTCGACGCGTTGAGCAGCGTCTTCACCCGATCCCGGGAGGCTTCGTAGATCCGCGTCGCCTCCTCCCCCAGGCTGTGGATGGCCCGGTGGACGTTGGCGTTGGCGTTCTCGTCGTAGGACCGGATGGCGTCGAGGACGGACCGGGGCTTCTGGGCCGTGGCCGCGTTATCGAAGTAGACGAGAGTTCGCGGCTTTCCCCCCAGCACGAGGGGCCGGTTGAGGATGGGAAAATCCTGGCGAAGGCGCTGGACCTTCGGCTGAGCATCGAGGAGTTCCTGGTGGTTGGTCATTCGCTTTCCTGGCAGACTCCCAGGTGGGCATCGGCCCCGAGGGCGCAGGCGACGAGGGTCTCCACCTCGTCCCGGAGGAACGAAGGCGCCTCGTCGATCAGCTCGGCGAAGAGTCCTTGGGCGATGAGGAGCCGGGCCTCTTCCTTGCTGAAGCCGCGGGCGGTGAGGTAGTACACCTCTTCCTCGTTCACCTTGCCGGTGGTCGAACCGTGGGAGCATTTGACGTCATTGGTGTCGATCTTCAACTGGGGGAGGCTGTCGGCCCGGGCCCCATCGTTGAGGATGAGGTTCTTGTTGCTAAGGTACGCGTCGGTCTTGCTGGCCTCGGGTTTCACCTCGATGAGTCCCTGGAAGACCGTCCGCGCCCGGTCGCGGACCGCCCCTTTGTAGAGGGCGTAGCTGCTGGCCTGGGGCGACGCGTGGGTGAGGCTGATCCTCATGTCCTTGTGCTGGTCGTCCACCCCGAAGTAGAGGCCGTGGGTGCGTACCGACGAGCCCTCTCCGGCCAGGGTGAAGTCGAACCGGGTCTTCACCACGCCGCCGCCGATGGGGGCGCACCAGTGGAAGAACTGAGCATCCCGGCCCAGGGTGGCAAAGCTGTGGTCCAGGACGGCGGCGGCCCGCCCGTGGGTCTGGAGCTCGCTCAGACGGAATACCGCGCCGGCGCCCACGTCGACGCTGGTGGCCGAGTCGACGGTGAACGCCTTTCCCTCGGGGGAGCGATGGCGGACGACCAGCGCCGCCTGGGAGGCTTCTCCCAAAGAAACGGCGATATGCGGAGTCGTCACAACGCCGGAGCGGTTCTCGGTGATCTCGATCAGGAAGGGCGCCTCGGCAGTGGCCCGGGCGGGCACCACGAGGACGGCCCCAAATTCGACGCGGCTGTAGTGCCCCGACGAGGCCAGGGTGTCGGCCAGGGTCAGGCCCCGGGCCAGATGATCCTTCACCAGCGCAGGGGCGTCGGTCAAAGAACCGAAGAGGAAGCCTTGGGCCACCAATTCGGGGGCGAGGTCGGCTCCCGCCAGGACCCCGTCGACGAAGGACAGACGTCCCGAGAACGCCGGGTCATGGTCCAGCTTTTTGGCGGGCTTTCCCTGGGACGGCCCGGCGGCGGAGCGGCTTTCGAGGGCAAATTTCTCCAGCGACGAGCGTCGCCACTCTTCGTTGGTCCGGCCGGGCCAGGTGAGATCGGGCTTGACGGCGGTCATCCGACAGACCCCTCCATTTCCAGCTCGATGAGCCGGTTCAGTTCGACGGCGTACTCCATGGGCAGCTGTTTGACCAGGGGGTCAATGAACCCGTTGACGATCATCATCCCCGCTTCCTCTTCGCCGATCCCCCGGCTCATGAGGTAGAGGAGCTGGTCCTCGCTGATCTTTGAGACCTTGGCCTCGTGCTCCATGCTCACGTCATCGCTCTGGATGTCCATGATGGGGTAGGTGTTGGTCTTCGAATCGGCGGTGAGCAGCAGGGCGTCACACTCGACCTTCGAGCGGACGTTCTTGAGCCCGGGGCTGGCCTTGATCATGCCGCGGTAGCTCGAAATGCCCCCGGACTTGCTGATCGACTTGGCCGTGACCACGCTCGAGGTGTCGTCGGCGAAGTGCATGATCTTGGTGCCGGTGTCCTGCTCCTGACCTTTGTTGGCGAAGGCGATGCTGGTCACCTCTCCGTGGGCGCCCTTCCCCATGAGGAAGATGGCGGGGTACTTCATGGTCACCTTGCTGCCGATGTTGCCGTCGACCCATTCCACGGTGGCATGGTCGTAGGCGAAGGCTCG
Organism: Spirochaetaceae bacterium; assembly: GCA_023265735.1. Classification (GTDB taxonomy): domain Bacteria; phylum Spirochaetota; class Spirochaetia; order JABEVK01; family JABEVK01; genus JAIFLN01. The sequence continues at coordinate 4,142 of JAHFSN010000042.1, forward strand.
CTTGGTCACGAGGTTGTACATGTTGTTGGACCAGTTCTGGATGGTGGAGTACCGCACTCGGGCCCCGGGAAGGGCCACGATCTCGACCACGGCCGAATGCAGGCTGTCCTTGGTGAACACGGGAGCCGTGCACCCTTCGATGTAATGGACGAAGGCCCCCTCGTCGACCACGATGAGGGTCCGCTCGAACTGCCCGAAGCTCTTGGTGTTGACCCGGAAGTAGGCCTGGAGCGGAATGTCGACATGGACGCCCTTGGGCACGTAGATGAATGACCCCCCGGACCACACCGCGGTGTTGAGGGCGGCGAACTTGTTGTCGGCGTGGGGAATCACCGTGCCGAAGTACTTCTTGATGATGTCGGGATGGTTGAGGACGGCGTCTTCGGGGCTGCTGAAGAGCACGCCCTGGTCGGTGAGGTTCTTCTGCAGGTTGTGGTAGACCATCTCGCTGTCGTACTGGGCCCCCACGCCGGCCAGAAACTTCTTCTCAGCCTCGGGGATGCCCAGCCGGTCGTAGGTCTTGCGGATCTCCTCGGGGACGTCGTCCCAGCTGGTGGCCGACTCCTCGGAGGGTTTGGCGTAGTAGTAGATTTCGTCGAAGTCGATGCCCGAGAGGTCGGCGCCCCAGACGGGCATGGGCATCCGGCGAAACGTTTCCAGGGCCTTGAGCCGGTAGTTGAGCATCCAAGACGGCTCGTTCTTCGCCGCGCTGATCTGCCGGACGACCTCTTCGGTCAGACCCTTCTGCGACTTGATGAGGGATCGTTCGGGCATGGAGAAGCCGAACTTGTAGTCGGCGGCGAAATCGTCACCCAACTGGTTCTCGGCGGGGATCATTTCTGTGGACATGGAAGGCCTCCTTGAAGCCGGGCGCCTGGGGCCGCCCTCCGCGAATCACGCACCGTACTTTTCCTTCACCCAGTCGTACCCCTTTTCCTCAAGGGCCGTGACCAGTTCGCTGCCGCCGGTGGTGACGACGCGACCCTGGTACAAAATATGGACGAAATCCGGTTGAATGTAGTTCAGAATGCGCTGGTAGTGGGTGATGATCAGGGCACCGAAGTCGTCGCCCCGAAGCCGGTTGATGCCCTTGGAGACGACCTTCAGGGCGTCGATGTCGAGGCCCGAGTCCGTCTCGTCGAAGAGGGCGAACCGGGGCTTCAGGGTCAGCAGCTGCAGGATCTCCATGCGTTTCTTCTCACCGCCCGAAAACCCTTCGTTCAGGTAGCGGTTGATGAACTGCTGGTCCATTTCCAGGAAGCTCATGTCTTCCCGGGCCTGCTTGATGAACTTGGTGACGTTGAGTTTTTCACCCCTGACGGCCATGTGAATCTCGGCGGCGCGCTTGAGGAACTTGCCCACGGTGACGCCGGGAATCTCCACGGGGTACTGGAAAGCCAGGAAGAGCCCCGCCTTCGACCGGTCAGGAACGTCCATCTCGAGAAGGTCCTGCCCGTCGAGGAGGATCTTGCCGCCCGTGACGGTGTACTTGGGATGGCCCATCAAGATATTCGCGAGGGTGGATTTTCCATGGCCATTGGGCCCCATCAGGGCATGGATCTCCCCCGTCTTAATCTCGAGGTCCACCCCCTTGAGGATGGGCTTCCCCTCGATTTCGGCGGTGAGCCCTTCGATGCGCAGTGTCTTCAAAACGTTCTCCTCGTACTCTGGGGACGAAAACCCACCCGAAGCGCGGTGCTTCGGCTAGATGGGGATACCCAACGTGAGCTTGAGCTCTTCGCTCATCATATCCTTGTTCCACGGCGGGTCCCAGACGATGGTTGCCGTGACATTCTGAACGCCGGTCCGAGCCTTGACGGTCTCCTGGAGATCCTCCAGGAGGAGGTCGCCCACGGGACAAGCCGGGCTCGTCAGGGTGAAGTCGATTTCCACCCGATCCTCGTTGACGTCGACCCGGTAGATCAAACCGAGGTCGAGGATGGGCAGACCCAAATCCGGGTCCAGAACCTCTCCCACCGCTGAATACACATCTTCGACCGTCGGCATGAAGACTCCTCCCATAGATGACCGTGAAGGTCACCTATCGTCCTTATTCAAAATAGGAAAAAAGGGACATTTGTGCAAGGGTCGGCTTTCGATTATTCGGTATTTTTTGGACGACATAAAGGGCAATTTCGGAGTCTTTGTGTCGCCCTTGCCGGGCGAACCGCCGCCGTGGTATTTTCCCCGCATGCCGACAGACATCCGTCCCCGGGCCCTGGTAGTCCTCTGCCATCCCAATCGCTCCGGTTTCAACCAGGCGGTGGCCGAGGCCGCCCGAGCTGCCCTCTCCCTCACCCATGACGTGGATTTCCTCGATCTCTATCAGGAGGGCTTCGATCCCGTCCTCCCCGCCGCCGAACTTCCCCGCAAGTTCACGTTTGACGACAACACCCAGAGGTACGGCAGCCTCGTCAAGTCCGCCACCGTGTACGTCTTCGCCCATCCCGACTGGTGGGGAGGCCCCCCGGCCCTCCTCAAGGGCTTCATTGACCGGGTCTTCCGCCCGGGAATTACCTACGAATACGACGGCTACGAGTTCTTGTCGGCCAAGAAGGCCGAGCTCCTCGCCGGACGTAAAGCCATGGTCTTCAACACGACCGACTACCAGCGCCCCGAGGGGGACGATCCGTCGGCCGTGATCTGGAAGAAGAATGTCTTTGGGTACTGCGGCATCCAGGATGCCCAGGTTCACACCTTCTACGACACCTACAACTCCAGCTACGAGGCCCGCCACCAGTGGATTGAGGACGTGCCCGCCAAGATTCAGGCCTTGGTCTTGAACGCGTAGCCCCGGTCGGGGGGCACGTCGACCCCCCTCAGACGGAGCTCGTCGATGTAGAGATCGACGAGCAGGGGGTCGAGCTTCCCGCTGGCCGCCATCGTCTCCTCCAGAAAGACCACGGCCTGGGCCGGAGTCATCCCCTTCTTGTACGAGCGGCTGTTGTCGGTCATCGCGTCGTAAACGTCGACCACCGCCAGCATCTCCACGGGCAGCCACCCCAGAGATTCCCCCGAGACAAAGGACCGGGAGTCGCTCCCCAGGACCCTCAGAGTCGGTACGGACTTGCGCATTCCCCTTTCCCTCTCCAGGCGGGTAAGCCCGTAGCCCCCGGGGTGCCCCAAGGCGTTGTGATGGTCGCCTGCCATCATCCGGGCCCCATCGTGGGAGTTGCCGTAGTTCATCAGGATCAGACCGGCTCCCAGGAAGACGTGCTGCTGAATCTGCTCGGCGTCGTAGGCCAAGTCGCTCTCGAAGTAGTCAATATTGCCCATCTTCCCAATGTCGTGGAGGAAGGCCCCCAGGGTGAATTCCTTCTGATCAAGGAACCCGAGGTCGGAGAGCTGGAGCACCTGATCGCTGGTCATCAGCCTGTCCTCCAGCCCCGGAAGAAGGGCGTCGTAGGTCCGGCGGTAGACCGACGGAAAGACCTTGCGCAGGTTCCGGGAAAGGCCCGCCTGATGCCATCCCTGGTAGCGCCGCAGAAAACTCGTATACGAGGTGAACACTCGCAGGACGTGGTTGATAGTTTGGCCGTTGGAAAGGTCTTGGAAACAGGAGAAGAGTCCCGCCATGAGGGCCGGATCCTCGGCGAATTCCAGGGCCGTTCCCATGATGGCGTCGGTATCCCGGGCCAGGGTCTTCTCGTGGATGGTCACGTCGGAGACCTTGAGCTTGAGGGACGCCTTGTTGAGCAGGAAGACCTGGGACACCGTGTCCATGATGACCCGCGCCTTGGCCTCGGGCTCGGCCTTTTTGACCTTCAGTTCCGCCAGGGCCGTCTTCAGAGCCGAGACCGCCCGGCTGCGTTCCTGGGGGTCCAGGCGCACCAAGGGCGCCAGGAGAGTATCCATGCGGTCGGTTTCGGCAAAGGCCTGGGACATCCAGTCCCTCTCGACGAGGAAGTGCTTCTGGTCCCTCTCGGCACCGGAGAGGCCCAAGACGGCCGAAGGATCGATCGCCTCGGCGTGGTACTCCCCCGACGCCGTCTTCGTGACCCGGTAGACCCGAACGGCTCGCTTTTTCAGCGCCTCGAGGTATTCGACAACGTAGTGACCGGTGACGGGGAGCAGTTTCCCCTGACCTGGCTCGGCTGGCTGAATGATAGGCACACTTCCAACCTAAGCCCGCAAAACCAGGAATTCAAGCATGCCGACTACGAGGACAGTCCGGCCAGGACCCGGTCCGTGGCCACCTTCACCTGCTGGTCCTCGTCCTTAGATCCCGGGACCAGATCCACCTTGAACGATCCTTGCCGGATTACCTTGGCGTGGGGACCCACCTCTTCGTAATCGATTCGCTCGAGTTCGGCCCGGCCATCGGCGCCCTTCTTCCAAGTGACCTGCACGTAAAGCACCTTGTCGGCCCCGTAGCGGGTCGAGAGGGTCCCTAGCCACGTTGGGCTCGGGGCCCCGTCTTCCAGGGAGAAAGCCGTGTCGAAGGCGATGTCGCCCCGGTCGAAGTAGAAGTCAAACACCTGTTGGATGAGGGCGTTCGACAGAGGACTGCGGAAGTTGGCGGCCAGCGCCTCGGGAACCGATTGGGCGTGGCAGATCAGGACGGTCTCGGCTTGGGTGGTGGCGGCGGCCAGGACGAGGGTGGCGAGAAGGGCGAGTTTTTTCATGGGGTCCTCCGTTCCTCTTCTCGGCGGATTTCGATCCATGCTAAAATCCCAGCGTGGCCTACTTCGTCATCCGTGTCGCTCCCCGCAAAGAAGAAACCTTCCTCAGGCTCAGCGCCAAGAGGGTCATGGAGGAGGGGGTGGAAGTCCTGTTTCCCCGGCGCAAGATGGAGCACCTCAAGGGCGGACGGCGAACCCAGGTCGAAGTGGCCCTGTTCCCCGGCTATGTCTTCCTCAGGGCCGAGCAGGGCCTTCCCCCCTCTTTGTACGACCAAATCCGCACCATCCCCGGATTTACGCATTTCCTGCGGCAGGGCGGCGAGATCTCCGAGGTGAAGGGCCGGGACCTCGACCTCCTCCGCCATTTCCTCAAATTCGGCGAAATCACCCCCACTAGCCAGGTCACCTTTGACGAGAACCACCGGATCCGCGTGATTTCGGGACCCATGGAGGGCCTGGAGGGGCAGATCATCCACGTGGACCGGCGCAAACGGCGGGCGAAGATCCGCCTCGACTTCGACCACGGGGTCTTCACCATCACCCTGGGTTTTGAGCTCATGGCCAAGACCGAGTCCGTCTCGTGAACCCCGAGCTGAGCACCGTGATCCTGGGCGCCGGGTTCGCCGGAACCTCCCTGGCCCGGGAACTCCGGCAGAAGATGCCCGACCACCGCCTCGAGGCCTTCTGGGACGACGACCCGTCCAAGATCGGCACCACGGTAGAGGGGCTTCCGGTCCGGGGACCCATTGCCGAGGTGGCCCAGGGTTCTTCGGACGTGGACGTGGCCTTCATCGCCATCCCCAGCGCCACCCGCAACCAGATCCGGTCGATCTGGCAGACCCTGACCAACGCCGGGGTCCGCAAGGTGCGCATCCTTCCCACCATCAGTCAGATTGTCGACGGCGAGGCCCACCTCGTCCTCACCCGCGAGGTAGACCCCCAGGACCTCCTGGGCCGCAACCCCGTCCAGATCAGCCTCAAGGAGAGCCTCAGGTACCTCACGGGCAAACGGGTGCTCATCACCGGGGCCGGCGGCAGCATCGGAAGCGAATTGGCCCGGCAGCTCCTCTCGGG
>JAHFSN010000486.1:0-1751 GCA_023265735.1 Spirochaetaceae bacterium
CCCCCTAGGACCACGATGGCCACGGGGCTGAAGCCGTCGAACTGGTGGGTCCCAAAGGACTCACAGAAGGCAGTGTAGACGATCATCAGGATGACGAACTGATCGGACAGTTTCAGGAATTTCTTGTTCCGGTCAGCCCAGCGCCCCAGAAGGCCATGGAGGGCCAGCCCCGCCGCCACGGGGAGCAGCACCTGAAGGCTCAGGGAGATGATGGTGGGCCCCAGGTCGATGCCCCCGGCCGAGTGGGCCAGGAACAGGCTCATCCACACGGGGGTCAGCACCACCCCCAGCAGGCTCGAAAGGCTGGCGTTGAGGACGGCCAGGGGGAGGTCCCCGCCGGCGATGGACACCATGACCACCGACGACGACACCGTGCTGGGCAGGGCCGCCAGGTAGAACGCCCCCGTCCAGAGGAGGGGGTTGCCCCAGGACCCGAAGCCCCACTGCAGACCCAAGAGGACCAGGGGGAAGAAGACGAACGTGGTTCCCTGGATGGCCAGGTGCATGGGCCAGTTTTTCGCCCCGTCCTTCATGTCCTGGGGACTCAGCTTCAGCCCGTAGAAGAAAAAGATGAGGCTCGGACCCCATTGGGCGATGTAGGGCATGGGGAAGAGGCTTCCCTTCATGCCCAGCGAGGGCGCCAGCCAGGCGAGGAAGACCATCGACACCAACAGAAAAAAGAAGACGCTCAGTCCGACTTTGTTGAGAAGCTTAATCAGAGATCCCATGCCCGGGAAGATAGCAGTTTTTCCGCCCCGTGGAAAATGGGGGGGCGAAACCGTCTAGAGCTTCAAAGCTTCTTTCGGATATTCCTGGCCGGTAAACCGCCGGAATTGTCCGAAAGCCTGGTGCACCAGCATATCTTCGCCGAAGAGCACCTTGCACCCCACCTTCTTGGCCCGGGTGAGGAACGTCGTCCACTGGGGCACGTAGATCACGTCGTAGGCGATCTCCCGGCCGGTGAACTCGTACCAGGCCAGGGGGTCCTGGCCCGCGGTGTCGCCCATGCCCACGCTGGTGGTCTGGACGATGAGGTCGGCGTGGTCTTCCACCACCAGACGGCTTTCGGGGCCCAGGGGGGCCCACTCGACGCCGAATTCCAGGGCCAGGGACTGGGCCTTGTCGGGGCTTCGGCACAGCACCACCACCTTCACGCCCTCTTCGCGCAGGGCCCAGATGATGCCCCGGGCCGCGCCGCCCGTACCCACCACCGTGGCCCGCAGTCCCTCCAGCTCCCGGGAGCAGACGTCGGCCAGGGGAGTGAGGAACCCCGGGGCGTCGGTGTTGTCGCCCTTCCACGGGCCCCCGGCGTCCCGCCAGAGGGTGTTGCAGGCCCGGGTCGCGTCGACGGCGGGGGTCTGCTCGGACAGGTGGAGGACCACGTCTTCTTTAAACGGGATGGTGCACGACAGGCCCCTCACGTCGAGGAGGTCGCAGGTGGCGAAGAAGGCGTCGAGGTCGTCGGCCAGGAAGGGCACGTAGGTGCCCGGCACCCCCAGCTTGGCGAACCCGGGGTTGTGGATGATGGGACTCTTGGTATGGAAGACGGGATTTCCGACAATGCCATAGACCGGGGTCTGGGCCGTCTGATCGCGGAACCGGTACAGGGTCTGGAGGGTCTCGGGGTCGATGAGCCCGGGGGTGGGGGCGTTGTCCTTGGGGGAGGTGTACGTCCAGCGGCTGCCCAGCCGGGTGGCCAGGACTCGGCTCGAGAACCCGAACCCGCCCATGGCCAGGGTCACCCGGTCACC
>JAHFSN010000486.1:1761-2641 GCA_023265735.1 Spirochaetaceae bacterium
CGCTGGCTCCACCCCTCGGGAACCCCTTGCAGGTCGTGGAAGCTGATCACCAGCTGGCGGCCCAAGGCCAGCCACTGGCGCTCCAGGTCGGGGAGCCGTTGGTCGTCCTCGAGGTCGAGCCAGGTCCAGGCCCCGTCGAGGGCGCTGCGGAACAGGGCCTCGCGCTCGTGGTGGGGGCCCTCCCACCGGCCGCCGTCCCGGGGCTGGCGCAGGGTGAGGACGAGGGGGAGGCCGGCCCGCTTGGCGAAGCCGCCCAGCTGGGGCCACTCGCTGCGGTCGATCAGGTCGGCCCGGACTTCGGCCAGGTCGATGTGGCGGCGAGATTCGTCGAGCTGTCGGATGCAGTCCCGCAACCGGGGACCGGTCAGGACCAGGCAGACTTGGGCCATATTAGAAATCGCTCCGGTACAGGTAGGCGTCGCTCAGGACACCGTCGACGAAGACCAGGCGGACACGCCGGGGAAAGGTCTGGTACGGCAGTTCCCAGACGGTCCAGGTGTCGCCCTTGGCCACGGGGTCCCCAAAGGCGGCCTCGACGTCGGCCCGGGGGGCCCCCATGGCCACGCCCTTGAGGGTGCCGGCCCACAGCTTGTCCAGGCGCACCTGCCAGACCCGGTTGGAGCTCCAGAAGAGGTAGGAGTGGTCCCCGTAGAAGTGGACCACCTGCCAGCGCTTGTCGTCGACGGCCAGGGGATAAATTTCGGCGGGGGCCCCCCGTTCCCGGTAGGCCGTTTCTGGGGTAAGGCCGATCCAGGCCGCCTGCTGATCCTGGGCGAAGGCCGCGGCCACCACCAGGGTCAGGACAACCAGCAGCCCGCTGCGAAGGGGAGTCATTCCGTATCCTTTCTTCCCAGTCTCGTCGTGATGATCAGGGTGATGC
>JAHFSN010000487.1 GCA_023265735.1 Spirochaetaceae bacterium
CTGTAGACCTGACTAATGATTCTGTCTCGGTTCAGAAGACTGGCCAAGGCCTGGCGAAATTTCACGTTGGTGAACCACTTAAGCTTGACAGGATCAACTGTCTTCGGGTTCTGATTCCAGCCGAACATCACCGAGGAGGGACTCGGCCCCATATAGTACACCGTATAGTCTTTTGGGCTTTTCTGGATCATTTCTTCCATGTCCTGGGGACGAAGGGCAAAGGTCTCCAGCTCCCCGGCCTGGAACCTGAGTTTCTCTGTGTCAAGGTTGGAAATGATCTTGTAATCGATCGTGCTGACATAAGGAATTGGCTGACCAAAGTCGTCTCGTCGCCAATAGGCGGGATTCCTAACCATTGTCGCGCCAATCCCCGGCTTGTAGGACTTCAGGAAGTATGGCCCCATGGAAGGAATGGTCTTCGGATCCGTATCCACCGACCAAAGCTCTTTCACACCCTTGGCCCCCTTCGCCCTTTTGACTGGTTCAAAGATGTACTTGGGCCCAAAGTTCATGTTGATTGACTCTTCGGGGAACGCGACGATCTCCGGAAAGTGAACACGAAACCTCCGATCATCTATCTTCTCGATCGTAATCGGCTTTTTGGTCTTGTCCGGCATTGTCAGAAAGTGACCAGTATAGGCCGAGGTCTGCATGGCTGGATCACCGTCGATCTCGTTGTACCAAAATACCACATCGTCGCTTGTGACCTTTCTCTTTTCCTCCGAACCCAAAAGAGACCAGTAAAGGTCATCTCGAAGAGTAAATTCAAGGACCATGGTCTTCGCACTTTCATCCGTTTGGATTGTCACCGAAGCCGCATGCGGCCTCCATTCCTTCTTGTACGGATCCCAGCGTAGGAGCTCGTCCTCCATCTTGGAAATAATGGCATTCGACTCACTGTCCTTGTTCAGAACAGGGTTGAACGTCTTGGGGTCGTCCCCCAACGAATCCAGCCACGTCCCGCCGGGTTTCCCCTTCTCGTAGGGCGCCCCTCCGGGAGCGACGACCGTCTGGGCCAGCAGCTTGTTTTCCTGGGCCTTCTTCTGGAAGGCAATCTGGTCCAGACTCATTTCCTGGGCGGGAGGACCGCAAGAAACCACGGATAGGAAAAGTCCAGCAGCGGCCAACAGACCACGCATTTTTGTCATGGGTCACCCCCTCCCTGTCAAAGGTATAGACAGAGGACAACTTTATGACAAGGCCTCTCGGGAATGGTTACGTCCGGGAAATCCTTTTCAGGCTCGAACCAGCCGACCGTAGGATCTGCTCGATGGCTTGCAACGCCGCCAGGCCGTCTTCCGCCAGGGAAACGGGGCGGTAATGGGGTTCCCGGGCCGCACGGACCGCATCCTCGGCCATCCCTAGGAAATACTGCGTCGGATACAGGGACGACGGGTCCACCTCCACGGGCAGCAGCGATCTCATGGAGTCGTAAAGCGGGCTCGCTCCCCCGACAAATTCCTCGTAGAGGCCGTTGCCGACTCTGATCCGTCCCCGCTCGAAGCTCAGGTCGAGCTCAAAGACCAGGTGGTCTCGATTTGAGGCTGTTTCGACGAACACCTCGGTGTTCCCCAGCAGGAAACGGGTCACCAGGGACGAAGCCTTGGTCTCGGGGTCTCCCCAGGTCTGAATCCGCCGGATTTCGCCCCCCGTGAGGAACCGCAGCACGTCAAGGAGGTGCGTTCCGTCCCAGAGAAGCACTTCACCTTGGGTGCGGCCCCGCCCCATGAAGAGCTTGGCCGAGACCGTGAGCAAGGAACCATAGGTCCCGTCCTGGATGGCTGCCCTCACCCGCCGATAGTCCCGGGCGTACCGTCTCTCGTGGTTCACCATCACCTTCGTCGCCGACCGGGCTATCCGAGCCACCAGCCGGCGGGCCTGGCTCAGATCACTGGTGAGCGGCTTCTCACACACCACCACGGGCACCCCGGCGGCGCAGGCCACCTCCACAAGGGCCGCGTGGCTGTCGGGCCAGGTGGCCACCACGACGACGTCGGGCTTCACCCCCCGCAACAGATCGTCGGGTCCCTCGAAGCCGGTGGGGACGGCCCAGCGGTCGGCAAAGAGGCGCCGCCGTTCGGGTTCGGTGTCCCAGCCGCCGACCAGAACGGCGCCTTCCACCCGGGAAAACGCCCCGGCGTGGGACGCAGGCTTCTCCCTCTTGGTGTCGTCTTCGAGGAGGGACGCGATCCGGCCGAGGCCCAGAAAGCCAATGCGCACCATCAGACGATCCGGAAGGGCTTCGTCTTTTGGAGGAGAGCCGCGAACGTTCCCCGAGGCAGGGCGTTGGACGCCGTGATCAGCACCCCGTCCCGGTAGTAGCGCAGGTATGGGATTTCGCGGTTCTGGAAGGTATTCTCCTTGAACTCCATGATGGCTTCAAACTCGGGGTGGAGGTTGTACTGGAGCACAAAAATCCTCACCTGGCCGGCGAACTCGGGCAAGTACGCCTCCATGGCGTGCCAGTCGGGGCACCAATCCTGGGTCAGGATCACGGCCACCTTCGGGGCCGCCTTGGTGATTTCGGGTGGAAACTCGCCGTGGGCAAGGACAAAGTGGATGGCATCGTCGGGAAGGGTCTCAAAGGCCATGGGCATCTCCTGGAGGAGAAAGATACCATAAAAAAAAGGCCGGGCGAA
>JAHFSN010000488.1 GCA_023265735.1 Spirochaetaceae bacterium
CCCTCGTGCTTCGGGTCTCGGTGGGGGCCAAGTACGGGGCCCAGCACAGCCAGGACTGGTCGGCTCTGGTGGCCCACATCCCCGGGCTCAAGGCATACTTCCCCACGACGCCCACCGACGCCAAGGGAATGCTCAACCTGGCCCTTCGGGGCACCGACCCCGTGGTCTTCTTCGAGAATCAGGGCCTCTATGACGTGGGCGAACTGTTCGAAAAGGGCGGGGTGCCCGAAGGGTTCTACGAGACGCCCGAGGGGGAGCCCGTGGTTCGCAAGGCCGGCAAGGACATGACCATCGCTACCCTGGGGGCCACCCTGTACAAGGCCCTCGATGCCGCCCAGGACCTCCAGGATCGGTACGGGGTGGACGCCGAGGTCATCGACCTGCGGTTCATCAACCCCCTGAACTACGACGTTCTGATAGAGTCTCTGAAGAAGACGGGCAAGGTGGTCCTGGCCAGCGACGCGGTAGAGAGGGGCAACTTCCTCCACACCGTGGCCTCCACCCTCACCCAGGCCGCCTTCGACTTCCTCGACGCCCCCGTGGCCGTGGTGGGGAGCCGAAATTTCATCACCCCCGCCGCCGAACTCGAGGACGTCTTCTTTCCCCAGAAAGAGGGCATCCTCGATACCATCCACGAGCGGATTCTGCCCCTGGCCGGCCACGTGCCCTCTACGGTTCAAACCGTGGAAGAGGTGCTGCGGCGCCACAGGCGGGGCCTGTAGGGCCGGGGAGGAACGCTTGAACACGCCGCGAGAACGCATCAATGACCCCTCGCTTTCACCCCTGGCCAGGCTCACGGCCCTGGAGGCCTGGGCGGCGTCGGGGCAACTGGCCCGGGGCTGTGCCCAGGGGGAAGTCAACAACCACGTCCACACGTGCTAGTCGTTCAGCCCTTACACCCCGGCCATGGCGGTGCTCTTGGCCTACGAAGCGGGCCTGGACGCCGTCGGTTCGGTGGACCACGATTCGGTGGCCGCCGCCCGGGAGACCCTGGAGGCGGGGACCCTTCTCGGTTTGGCCACCACCGTAGGGTGCGAGGTGAGGGTCTCCTTCGCCGGCACACCCTTCGCCACCCGGAAACTGAACTATCCCGAATGCCCCGGAAAGGCGTACATCGTCTTCCACGGCATCCCCGAGGACAAGCTCGACAAGGTCGAAGCGTTCCTCAGACCGCTGCGGGAAGTCCGGGTGGAGCGAACGAGGGCCATGACCCAGCGGGCGAGTGACCTCTTCGTGAAGGCCGGGCTCCCCGGCCTCGACTTCGATCGGGATGTGGTTCCCCTCACGAAACTGTCCGAAGGTGGCGGCATCACCGAACGGCATCTGTGCGCGGCCGCGGCCCGGAGCCTTCAGAAGGCCGGCGACCCGGTGACCTTGCTGTCCGAGCGCTTGGACCTTGAGGTGCCGGTCCACCTGCACGCCCGCCTCACCGACGACGCCAACCCTCACCGCTTCTACGACCTCGTAGGCCTCCTCAAGACCACCCTGCTGGACCAGGTGTTCCTGGAGCCCTCCGACGAAGAGTGCCCCCCTGTGGTGGCCACGGTGGCCTTCGCACGGTCCGTGGGCGCCATCCCCGCCTACGCGTACCTGGGCGACGTGGGCCAATCCCCTACCGGAGACAAGAAGGCCGAGCACTTCGAGGACGTGTACCTCGACGAACTCGTGGAAGCCCTGGAAGGCCTGGGGTTCTCCGCCCTGACCTATATGCCGCCACGCAATACGTTGGCCCAGCTGCTTCGGCTGCAGAAGCTGTGCTCCCGGTTCGGACTGCTGGAGATCTCCGGGGTCGACATCAACTCCTCACGCCAGAGCTTCCATTGTCCCGAGGTCCTCCAGCCCGAATTTGCCCACCTGAACGAGAGTACCTGGGCCCTGGTGGCCCACGAAAAGCTCGCCGCCCTCTCCCCCGAACAGGGGTTTTTCCACCCCCGAAACCCCTTGGCCGGGGCGCCTCTGGCGGCCAGAATCGCGGCCTACGCCCGGTCCGGCCGGGCCATGAATCCCCGGCGATCCTCGTCGGTCCCCCTCCCTCAACTCGAAAAGGACACCCTATGAACCCCCTCACGCCTTTCCTTGTGGCTCCCCGGTTGAGGGGCCTCGCTTCCCGCCTCGGTCACCGGGTCTACGTGCGGTACCTGGTCGAGGACCCCGTCTCGGTGGCCCCGGTCCTGGACGTCCCCAGCGCCGACGACCTCGAGGCCGTCTGGACGAAGCACGTCTCGGCGCCTAGCCTGCCGGCCACGGTTCGGGTCGCTGGCGTCGGGTCTTTCCGTCTCACGGTCTCCGGGCCCGCCCGGTCCGCGAGCCGCGACGACGTCATCCGCGGCAAGGTGGCCGTGGTCACCGGGGGAGCCCAGGGGTTCGGCGAGGAGATCACCCGGGGACTCATCGCCCATGGGGCCTTCGTGGCCATCGCCGACCTCAACCTGGCCGGGGCCCAGAGGCTGGCCGACGAACTCAACGGCCGGGCCGGCGCCGCGGTTTCGATGGCCGTGGCCGTGAACGTGAGCCAGGAGGACTCGGTGGCGGCCATGGTCGACGCGGTGACCGCCGAGGTGGGGGGCACCGACCTGTTCGTGTCCAACGCCGGGGTTCTGAAGGCCATGCCCCTGGTGGACCAGGACGTGAAGTCC
>JAHFSN010000489.1 GCA_023265735.1 Spirochaetaceae bacterium
GTTGAGCACGGTGACCTTCCCAAAGTCGGGCCCCTGAAGCTGATAGTCGTTGGGATTGTTTCTTCCCCGGCTGGCTACGGCTACCAGGGTCTGGTCGACCGAAACGGCCATGGCCTGGGGGTTGGACGCCACGGCGATGGTCTTGATCACCTTTCCCGAGGTCGTGTCGATCACGTTGACCTGGGCGCTTCCCATATCGCCCACAAACAGATTGGTCCCCAAGACCGCCACGGGGCGGGGGGCCTTGCCGACGTTCCAAAGGGCCTTCACCTTCCACGTGGCCCCGTCGACCACGGCCACCTGACCCCTGTCAAAGAGCGAAGCGAATCCGGTTCCACCCCGGGCACCGAAGCCCCTGAGACTGCCCCCCAGGACCACCGACGCAATCGGTTTGGACGTGGCCGGATCGAAGGCCATCAATTGGCCGCTGTCCCAGTTCGCGATGGCCAGCTTCCCGCCGCCCAGGTCGGTGAAGAACGCGTTGCCTCCGCCCGTGACGTCGTGGCTCTCACCGTAGGCGAGGGTCTTGGCATCGAAGGTGTGGACCCGGCCGTCGTTCTGGATGGCCCAGATCTGGGCTCCAAAGGCCAGCACGTCCGTGAAGCCACCCGAGGCACCCTCCTTGGGCACCAACCTCTGGGACTTCTTCAGGGACGGGACGTCATAGACATCAATTCCAGACTCCCCCTGGAGGGCCACAAACAGTTTGGTTCCGTCGGCCGAAAAGGCCACACTACGGGGAAGCTTTCCCGTCGAGGCTTCGGTGACGAAGCTCAGGGCCGTGAGCCGGGGTTCGAGTTTCATCTGGACCCAGGGCATGCCGGCCTTCACGTCGAGGCCGATACCTACTGGTGACGAACCGTTGGCGGCCACCGTGACGCGACCGGGCCCGGGGGGGAGAAAATAGGTTCGCAGCCCGTCCTCTCTTGCCGAATACGAGAGGCGATCACCCGAGAAGAAGACTTCGTACTCTTGGGGGAAAACCTTGAAAGTGACCGCTACCCGATCCTGGGCAAACCCTGCCGATGCCAGCAAGCCGAACATAAGGAGAAGGGCAAATTTCATGGTCGCAGAATATCATCCGACGGCTTTCTTTTCCATGGGTCCACGACGCTGGACAAGCTGGTGGCGCATCTCGAGGCCCTGCTTGTCGTCTGGGATGAGGTCGAGGGCCGCGTCGCAGGATTCCAACGCCTGGTCCCACTTCCCCAGGCGCCCCAAACTCATGGCTCGGCCCAGCAGGGGTTCGAACTGATAGGGCACCAACTCCAGGCTCCGGTCGAAGTCCGAAACCGCGGCCTCGTGGTCCTCGAGGGCCTCCCGCACCGTTCCCCGGTAGAAGAAGGCCTTGGCGTTCTGGGGATCGCAGGCGATGGCCCGGTCGAAGTCGTCGAGGGCGTTCTCGTACAGTGATTCGGCGAAGTAGGCCATGCCCCGGTGCGAAAGAACCAGGGACTGAACGAAGGGTTGGGGCCCCCGGCGCAGGATGGCAGAATACAGGTTGATGGCCTTCTTGAACTGGTTGCGGTTGTGGGCGGCCAAGGCCTCCAGCAGTGCCTGGTCGAGGTTTTCGAAGGGAGGATGGAGGTCGTCCTTTTCCCCCTCGGAGCCATTGCTGCCGTTGCCCTTCAGGCTGTCGAGGAACTGGCGGCGGCGCTTCTCCAGCTCTTGGTTGAGCTGCCGCTGGTACTCCCGGATCTCCTGAAAGATGATGTCCGAGAGGGTCAGGTTGGCGTTGAGCGCCGCCATCTTGCGCTTGAGCGGCTGGTCAAAGGGCAAAAATTTCGATTTGTAGATCAGTTCGTGCTCCACTTCGGCCCAGGCATCCTGGAGGATGGTCCTGACCTGGATCTCGCAGGGCGGCGGATCGGCCAAGGCCAGTGACTCCACCAAGTCGGCCGGAAGGGCCACCAGGAAGTGGGTGGAGTCGTAGCCGAACTCCTTGAACGACTGGGGCGCCCCCTTCTTTTCCTCTTCCAGGACCACGAAATTCTGATGGATGAGCTCCTCGATCTTGTGGACGTCTTCCAGGAAGGGGCAGACGATCCGCAGGCCCAATACATCGTGGATCTGCACCTCGTCGGGGGCCACGCCGTGCCGGATCTTGCGAAGCACCTTTTCAAACCAGCTCTGGAAGCTCTTGACGCGGACCTTCATCCCTGGGTGCAGGTTGGCCGCTTCAAACCAGGGGTGGAACCGGAGGACCAGTTCCTGCAGCACGAGCTCGTAGATTCGGCGGTCGGCTTCGTACTGGGTTTCGAGGACTTTGCGATTGGGAAGACTCATACAAACCCCATTTGCTTCAGGGACTCGACGCTCGAGGCGGCCGAGGTGTGGAGGATGAACCGGCCCCCGGCGTCCTCCCACAAGGATTGGACCTTGAGGCGGTCGTCCACCAGCACCATGGTCTGCCCGGGTTCGAGGAGCCGGGCCGCAGCGAGGCCCTTTTCCCGGCTGAGGCAGCAAACAACCGGCACGTCGGCCCCCAGTTCCCGTAGGCACCAGGCCCGCTTCTGGGGTTCGGCCCACTTGCCCAGGGGCAATCCGGTGAGGATGGTTGGAGACCAGGGCCGGGAGAAATCCCAGAGGTTCCGGCCGTCGGAGGTCCAAGGGAGGTGTTCGTAGAACCCCGGCG
>JAHFSN010000490.1 GCA_023265735.1 Spirochaetaceae bacterium
CCACGAGTCAGGCTCCCCGGCCCGACGAGGCCCTGCCCCAGGGGCTCCACGACCTCGACCTAGCCTTCTCCGAGGCCGACGGCCTGGGCGACGAATCTAACCCTTGGCTCACGGACCGGATTTTCCGCCATCTTCTTACCGACGGCACCGGGAACACCCACCGCACCGAGATCTGCATCGACAAGCTGTTTTCCCCCGATTCGGCCGGGGGCCGCCGGGGCCTCGTGGAATTTCGCAGTTTCGAGATGGCGCCCCACGTCGACCTGGCGCTGTCCCAGAGCCTGCTGCTCCGGGCCCTGACCCTCACCTTCCTGGAGAACCCCTTCCGCCAGGGGGCCCGGCGCTGGGGCACGGCCCTCCGGGACCGCTGGATGCTCCCCCAGTTCCTGAAGGACGACCTCGACGAGGTGCTGGGACGCCTCGATGAAGCGGGGTTGGTCCTCCCCCGGGAGCCCTTCCAGGCTCACTTCGAGTTCCGGTTTCCGGTGCTGGGGACCTTCGAGTGGGACGGCGCCACGATCGAGCTGCGCCAGGCCCTGGAACCCTGGCCCGTGTTGGGCGAAGAGGCCGGGGCCGGGGGGACGGTGCGCTACGTGGACAGTTCGGTGGAGAGGATCCAGGTGAAGGTCACCGGCTGGAACCCCGAGAGGTACGCCCTGGCGTGCCGGGGCCGGCAGGTACCCCTCCAGAGCGTAAACGGGGCCTTTGTGGCGGGGATCAGGTTCAAGGCCTGGACCCTTTCATCGGGCTTGCACCCCACCCTGGAAGCCGACGGCACCCTCGTCCTCGACATCGTCGACCTCTGGAACCACCGCGTGGTGGCGGGGTGCACCTTCCACGTCGACCACCCTGCGGGCCGCAACTACGAGACGCCGCCAGTCAACTCGTTCGAGGCCGAAGCGCGCCGGTCGGCCCGGTTCGAGGCCGCGGGCCATACCCCCGGTCCCCTCCACAGGCTGCCCATCCTTGCGATCGACCCCGAATTCCCCCATACTCTCGACGTGAGGGGGATTGGGGCCCGGTGAATGTCCGCGACCTGCCAGCTGTCTTTTCCCGGATGGCCCCGGGAGAACTGAACGCCTTTGTGGCCCGGGGGAGGGCGTCCCTCCTCGAACTGGGCCAGGCCCACTCCACCTTCGAGGCCGAAGCGCCCGACCTGGATCCCCTGCCGCTGCGGCTGTCGGTGGCCGAAGGGCGAACCCTGGCCCGGGGGGCCGCCCAGTGGGCCGAGCTGCTGGCTTCGCTCTACGCTTCCCAGTGGCAAGGCCCCGGGGGCCTCTTGCCCGACCAGGTGCTCTGGGAGGAGGCCGGGCTCGACCCCGCCTTTTTCGGCCTCCTGCCGGCGAACGCCGAGGCCCTGACCCTGGTGGGCCTCGACGTCGACCGGGACGACCAGGGGTTCTGGACCGTCAGGCGCGTGGTCACCGGGGTGCCCCGGGGCCTGGGCTTCGCCCTGGAAAACCGCATCGTCCACAAGAGGGTCCTGGGCAACCGGCTGGCCCGAAACCAAGTCGACCGGCTGGCTCCCTTCTTCCAGACCCTCAAGGACCGCTGGATGTCCCTGGCCCCCCATCACCGCGACGAGCCCACCGTCATGGTCTGGACGGCGGGACCCTCGGACCCCCATTACTTCGAACACGTGTACCTCGCCCGGTACTTCGGGTATCCCCTGGTCGAGAGCCGCGACCTGACGGTCCGGGGCGGCCGGGTCTTCCTCAAGCTGCTGGGGGGCCTACAAGTCGTCGACGTCCTGGTCCGGATGGTCGCCGACGGGGCCCTCGACCCCCTGGCTGGCGGTGGCAGCATCGAGGGGGTGGCGGGGCTGCTCAACGCGGTCCGAACCGGCGCCGTCCACGTGGCCAACGCCCCGGGGGCCGACTTTCTGGAACACCCCCGGGTGTTTCCCCATTTTGCCGCCGCCGCCCAGGGCCTGGGCATCTACCTCGACATGCCCCCGAGCGAGACCCCCGGCGGGTGGGAACCCTTCTGGGACGGCCACGCATGGGCCCCTAAACCCTTCACCCTGAGGATCTTCACGGTGCGCACCCCCGACGGCTGGAAGCTGCTGCCCGGGGGGCTGGCCCAGACCCCCGGGGGGGCCTTCAAGGACGTGTGGGTGTCGGCCGAGAAGTCGGTGCCCTTCGTGACCCTGTTGCCCCAGAACGAGAGGCCCAGCGAGATCCACCGGTCCGCCGACCTGCCCAGCCGGGTGGCCGACGACCTCCACTGGCTGGGCCGGTACGCCGAACGGGCCTGGGTCGATCTGCGGTTTCTGGAACGGTGGACCGACGCCCTGGAAACCGACCACGAGGATTCGGGGGACGTGGAACCCCTGGAGGCCGTGGCCGCCAAGATGGAGATGGGGTTCCCTCCAACCGAGGAGACTTCGGCCCCGGGGCGCCTGTGGGACGACCTTTCGTCCCTGGCCAGCATCTCGCGCCGGGTGAGGGACAGGCTCAGCCTCGAGACCCACCGCATCATCGGCCGGTTCAGCGAGGGCCTCGACGGCGTCCCCCTCAGGGACAGGTTCGATCGGGTCGGCCTCCTCTTGGCGGCCTTCACGGGCCTCACCCAAGAGAACCTCACCCGGGGCCCGGGCTGGGTATTCCTCGACATGGGGCGGCGGATCGAACGG
>JAHFSN010000491.1 GCA_023265735.1 Spirochaetaceae bacterium
CGATACCATCCTGGTGAAGTCGGTGGCCTTGGCCCTGGTGGCCTCAGCCCTGGCCCATGGCACCAAGCAGGTCTCGCTTCTCGGTCTAGCGGCGGTGATCGTCGGCTACCAGGCCCTGGGCGGCGCCTACGAAGCCCTGAAGGCCGGTTCGTTCCAGGCGGCTCTGGGTGACTGGACCCTGGGCTGGCCGGGACTGCTGATTCAGTGGGCGGGCGGCGCCCTCCTGTTGGGCCTCTGGAAGAACCGCTCGGATTCGCGGCGCCAATGAAACCCTTCCTCGGGGAGGATTTCCTCCTCTCTACCGAGCCGGCGCGGAGGCTCTACCACGACTGGGCCGAGGCCGAACCCATCTTTGACTATCACTCCCATCTGTCCCCCGACCAGATCGCCGACGATGCCTCCTTCACGGATCTGGCGGCCCTTTGGCTGGCGGGTGACCACTACAAATGGCGCCAGATGCGGTCCAACGGCGTCCCCGAGGAGCTCATCACGGGCCGCAAGCCCGACCGCGAGACCTTCCGGGCCTGGGCCCAGACCGTGCCCAGGCTCCTGGGCAACCCCCTGTACCACTGGACCCACCTCGAGCTGAAGCGCTACTTCGGCATCGAGGAAGTCCTGGGTCCGGCCACCGCCGACCGAATTTGGGACCAGGCGTCCGAACTGCTGGCCGGGGGCCTGCGGGTCAGCCAAATCCTGCAGAAAATGAAGGTCAGGGCCGTGTGCACCACCGACGACCCGGCTGACGACCTGGCCGCCCACCAGAGGCACCGGGGCCCCGTCGTCCTGGCGCCGACCTTCCGGCCCGACAAGGCCGTGGCCGTGGACCAACCCACCTGGCCGGCGTACCTCGAAAGGCTCGGGGCCGCCGCCGACGTGGACATCCGCACCCTGGCCGACCTCAAGACCGCCCTCGCCCGCCGGCACCTGGCCTTCCACGAGGCCTGTTGCCGCCTTTCTGACCACGCCCTGGTGGTTCCGCCGGCCCGCCAGGCCCCCTCGGCCGTCCTGGAAACCGCCTTCACCTCGTACCTACGGGGCAAGCCCGTGTCCGAAGAGGCCCGGGAGGCCCTCCAGACCGAGATCCTGACCGAGGTGGCCCTCCTCAACAACCAGCGTGGCTGGACCATGCAGCTGCACATCGGCGCCCAGCGCAACCTCAACCGCCGCCGGTTCACCGCCCTGGGCCCCGATACGGGCTACGACGCCGTCAGCGACCAGCCCATCGGACGGGCCCTGGCCGCCTTCCTCGACATCCTCGACCAGCAGGAGGTCCTTCCCCGGGTCATCCTCTATTCTCTCAACCCCGCCAACGACCTCCTGGCTTCGATCATGGGGTGCTTCCAGGACGGCACGGTGGCGGGCAAAGTGCAGCTGGGGTCGGCGTGGTGGTTCAATGACCACATCGACGGCATGACCCTGCAGATCAAGGCCCTGGCCAACCTCGGGCTGCTCTCGCGTTTCGTGGGCATGCTCACCGACAGCCGGAGCTTCCTGTCGTTTCCGCGGCATGAGTACTTCCGTCGGGTTCTCTGTTCGGTGATGGGCGACTGGATGGACGAGGGTCTGGTCCCCGGGGACTACGAGTTGGTGGGAGGAACGGTCAAGGACATCTGCTACGCCAATGCCCGCAACTACTTCCGGCTCCCCGGCTTGAAGGGATAACCCCCCTTCCAAAGGCAGGCTCGGATCTGTACAATTTCCGTATGTCCTCCCCTTCGAGTCTTGTCCGATCTCCCGCCCTCTGGAGCCTCTATGCCCTCCTCGGGCTCTACGCTTTCCTTCAGAACGCCATTG
The DNA here is from genome assembly GCA_023265735.1 of Spirochaetaceae bacterium. GTDB lineage: Bacteria > Spirochaetota > Spirochaetia > JABEVK01 > JABEVK01 > JAIFLN01. Next base: position 1,795 of record JAHFSN010000491.1, read on the forward strand.
GACCCGCCGTCCCCCTCCTCCGGGCCGAGTTTCACCTGGACTACACCTTTGCGGCCCTCCACATCAGCGCCTTTGCCGTCGGAATGATGATTTCCGGACTTCTGGCCCCGAGGTTCCTCCGGCGGCTCGGCGTCCACGCCGTCCTCTGGGGCGGCCAGGTGGGGACCCTGATCGGCCTGACCGCCCTGGTCCTGGCGCCCTCCCCGTGGGTGAGCCTCGTCGCGATTCTGTTCGCCGCCGTCACGGGTACCGCAAGCCTGGCCGCCAACCAGGTCTCCGTGGCCGACCTGGCCGGCCCCCACCGGGGCAAGGCCCTGCTAGAGGCCAACATGGCCGCCAGCATCACCAGCGTGGCCGGTCCTCTGGTCCTCGTCCTGGGAACCGTCCTGGGCACGGGGTGGAGAACCCTCTGGCCCGCGTTTATTGTCGCCTTCGCCCTCATCCTCATCCTTGGATTCCGGCCCGTCGCCCAGAGCGTTCCCGACCGCCCCACCGAAGAGCACGGTCCCCAGGGGAAGCTCCCCCGGGCGTACCTGAGGGCCTGGCTGCTCATCTTCTTTGGGGTCGGTGTCGAGTGGTGCGTCGGGTTCTGGGCGTCTTCGTACCTCAAGGGTCTCCCCGGGGCCTCCGATGGCCTGGCGGTGGCGGGGGCCGGGGCCTTTCAGGTTGCCGCCGTCGTGGGCCGCCTCCTGTCGAGCCGGCTCACCGGGCGGTTTGGGGAAGTGCGGCTCCTGACGGCGGCCATCGTCGTCACCGCCGTGGGCTTCCCCCTGTATTGGTCCCTGGCCAGCCCCTGGGTGGCATTCCTGGGGCTGGTCCTCTGCGGCCTGGG
>JAHFSN010000492.1 GCA_023265735.1 Spirochaetaceae bacterium
TCCGCGGTCTCGATGGTCTCATAGGCCACGGCCTTCACTCCCTTCTCCAGAAGGTCCTCGGTCAGGTCGAGGTCGGCGGCCAGATGGAGGTAGGTGAACAAGATTTGGTCCTTGCGCAACAGATCGAGGTCGGCGGTGACGGGTTCTTTGACTTTGACAATCATCTCCGCTTCGCCGTAGACCCCCGCGGCGGTGTCCTCGATGACGGCGCCGGCGGCCCGGTACTCGTCGTCAGAGTACCCGGAACCGACCCCCGCGCCCTTCTGGACCAACACGCGGTGCCCTCGGCTCACGTAGTCCTTCACGTTGGCCGGGGTGAGGCCCACTCGGTATTCGTGGGCTTTGATTTCCTTCACTGTTCCAAGGATCATGAAGACCTTCCTTTGGGCGTCAAATTCTGACTCATTTGCCCCAGTTTACCATGACCCGGCCCGTTGACAAGATATTTAGTCATGACTAAATTGTGACTATGATTTCTTTTGATCAGGCTAAAAAACTGCTGTCGGAAGCCCAAGAAGACTACCTGAAACAGATCTATCACCTCACCGAAACCGCCGAACTGGCGGGAACCCAGGCTCTGGCGGACAAACTGGGGGTGTCCCCCGCGTCGGTCACCGTCATGATCCAGAAACTGGGCGACCTGGGCCTGGTGCGCTACGAGCAGTACAAGGGTGTTCGCCTCACGGACAAGGGGATGGCCGTGGCCCTCGAGATCCTCCGGCACCATAGGCTGCTGGAGAGTTTTCTCCACCAGGCCCTCGGTTACGGATGGGACGAGGTGCACGACGAGGCCGAGAAACTGGAGCACTACATCAGCGAAACCTTCGAGGCCCGGATGGCCGACTGGCTGGGCCACCCCAGCTACGATCCCCACGGAGACCCCATCCCCGATCGGGAGCTGCAGCTGCCGGCCCACGACAGCCAGACCAGGTTGGCCGACGAGCGCGCCGGATTCCGGGGCCAGATCGTCCGGGTCGGCACCCAGGACAGCGACGAGCTCAACCTCTTCCGGCAGTTGGGACTGGTCCCCGGGGCCGCGCTCACCCTTTTGGAAAGCCAAGTCGGGACGGTACGCCTCCAAGTGGGCGAAAAGTCCTACCTCGTCCCCCTCAGCCTCGCCCAGAAGCTGTGGGTGAGGAGGGACGCATGAGTCCGCGTGAAAAAGCCTTTCAACTCCGGGCCGCCGTGGCCCTGGCCGAGCCCAAATTCAAACTTTCCCAGTTGGTCCCCTTCCTGGGACCCGCCATCATCGCCAGCGTGGCCTACATGGACCCGGGCAACTTTGCCACCAACATCTCCGGCGGCGCCGAGTACGGGTACGCCCTGCTGTGGGTTATTCTGGCGGCCAACCTGGCGGCGATGTTCATTCAGTACCTGTCGGCCAAGGTGGGCATTGTCACCGGCAAGAACCTGGCGGAGCTGATCCGAACCCACTACTCCCGGCCGGTCACCGTTGCCTTTTGGATTCAAGGCGAGATCGTCGCCATGGCCACCGACCTGGCCGAGTTTCTGGGGGCGGCCCTGGCCCTCCATCTGCTGGTGGGCATGTCCCTCCTCGAAGGGGCCCTGGTGGCGGCGGTGGTGTCCTTCGGTCTGCTAGCCCTCCAGCGCTACGGGTTCCGCCCCCTCGAAGCAGCCATCGCGGCCCTGGTGGGCGTGATCGCCATCTGCTACGTGTTCGAGTTCTTCCTCTCAAAACCCGACCCCGGCCTGTGGACGGGTTTTGTCCCCGGGTTCAAAGACAGCGGAATGCTCTACCTAGCTGTGGGAGTCCTCGGGGCCACGGTGATGCCCCACGTCATCTACTTGCACTCGGCCCTGACCCAGAACCGGATCCCCACCGACACTCCCCAGGCGAAACGAAAGCTGCTCCTGTTCACCAAGGTGGAGGTCGTCTTGGCCCTGGGCGTGGCGGGGCTCATCAACATGGCCATGCTCATCGCGGCCGCCGGGGCCTTCTACGGCAAGGGCCTGGAAAACGCCGGTGACCTCACCGTGGCCTACCAGACCCTCGTTCCCCTGCTGGGCCCCCTGGCCGCGGCGGCCTTCGCGGTGGCGCTGCTGGCCAGCGGACTCTCGTCGTCCACCGTCGGCACCCTGTCGGGACAGGTGATCATGCAGGGTTTCGTCGACTTCAAGATTCCCGTGTGGGTACGCCGGGCCGTGACCATGATCCCCGCGTTCGTGGTCATCCTTCTCGGCGTCGATGCCACCAAGGCCCTCGTCCTCTCCCAGGTCATCCTGTCGTTCGGCATCCCCTTCGCCCTGGTGCCCCTCCTGCGGTTCACGTCCAATCCCAAGGTGATGGGAGAGCACGCGAACAAGCTCTGGGTGAGAACCATAGGCTTCGTCGTGGCGGCGGTGATCATCGGCCTCAACCTCCTGCTCCTCGTCCAGACCTTCCTGGGCTGATTCTCAGAACCCAGGAATAGGTTCGGTTCGACCCGGTGTCATAGAGGTGAGAATTCTTGGTAGGTGGCGAGGAAGGGGTTCGCCCAAGGCGAATCCCCGCGAGGCCCGTGTAGATCTGGGCGAAGGAGGCCGGCATTTTGGCGGGGTCGAGGGAGTGCACGGAGCGCAGGCGTACTGTGTGTACGCCGAGGACAGACGCGACCCTG
>JAHFSN010000493.1 GCA_023265735.1 Spirochaetaceae bacterium
AGGGCCTCGTCCTCGGTCTCGAAGGACCGGGCGGGAAACCGGTTCTTGGTGGTGTCGATGCGCTGGACCAGGAACTCCTCGTAGCCGGTCGAGAGAAGCTGCGCCCGGCCCACTTGTCCATTCCTCTGGGCCCAGTCGCCTATCCCCTGGAAAAACTCCACCGCTTCGGGGGTCCCCAACAGGAGCAGACGCATATCGCTCAGGACCCCGAACTTCTTCAGGCGGTCCCGTTTCACGGTCTCCTTGTAGGCCGCAAAGAACGTCTTGGCATCGTCCAGGATCCATTCCTGGGCAAATCGGATAACGTAGATCTCGCCCCTGCGGGTGATGTCGAACTTCCGCTGATCAGGCCTTTTCATGGACGCCCCCTGACTTTTTTCTTTGTCGAAGCTGACAATTCTTCGCGCCGGCCCTCGAGAACAATGTCACGGGACCGGCCGAAGTTTTCAAGGATTTCGGCGAAATCTCAGGGTCCTCATTTCAGCTTGCGGGCCATCTTAACGCCGGACCACAGGGCCACGACGGCGATCAAGGTGGCGAAGACCGACAGGGCCACCTGGCCGGAGACGAACTGGAGGGCGACGCCGAGGCCAATGACGGGGACGGTGAGGCCGGCGTAGGCGATCAGGAAGATCGACGCCATGACCCCGCCCCGGATGGAGGGAGGAGCCACCTGGGCCGCCATGTGGATGGCCGTCCGGAACACCAGACCGATGCCGATGCCGGCCAGAACCCCTCCGCCCAGGAACGCCGGGGCCGACACCAGGAACACCCCGGCGGTGGCGGCGCCCAGGCCCGCCACGAGGAACCCCAGGCCCAGGACCAGCTGGGTCCGGGATTTGAGGCCCGCCAGGGCCACCTGGGCCAGGGTCCCGGCCCCGAACACCGCGGAGGTGACCAGCCCCGCCACGAACTTGGACGTCTCGTGGAGGTCGTGTGCCAGGAACACCGGCGACAGCGACGTGAACATCCCCAGGATGGCGAAGGCCGCGAAGGCCCCGGCGGCGGCGGCGTAGAACGTGCCGCGCTCGGTGGCCACCACGGCCAGCTTCTGGGGCCGGTAGGCCCGCCTCGTCCCGGAGGACACCACGGTCTCGGGGACCCGGTCCACCAGAACAAAACTGACGACCAGCAGGACGAGGAAGACGAGGTAAGGGACCACCAGGGGGAGCACCACAAACTGGGCCAGGGCCCCGGACACCAGGGGACCGAGGGACAGACCTCCCATGTTGACCACCGTGGCCACCAGGCTGGGGACGCTGGAGTTCTTGTGGGGGTGGGACACGGCCCTGAGCTCCACGAGGTGGGCCGTGGCGGTGGCCGTGAGCAGCCCGATGCCCAGGCCGTTGAGGAACCGGGCCACCAGCAGCCCCGGGACGGCGGGCCAGCCCCAGAACACGAGGTCGGACAGCACGTCGGGGGCCAGGGAGAGGAGGATGATCCGGCGCCGGCCGTAGCTGTCGCTGAGGTGACCGGCAAAGTACAGGGCCGCCATCACTCCCACGGCGTAGGCGCCGAAGATGACGGTGATGATCCAGGTGGGAAACCCCTGGGCCGCCTGGTAGAGGGTGTACAGCGGCGTGGGGACTGTCGAAAAGGCCGTGGAAACCAGGAAGGCGGCGGCGATGATCCAGAAGCCCCGGTGATGGCGGTGGGTGTGGGTGACGGATGTGACGTTCATGCTTCGAGTATCCGAACGAATTAGCATCGAGTCCAACGAATAATATTGATCACATTGATCGATGGGAGCGATACTGAACCCATGGAAATTCGTCAGCTCGAGTATTTCGTCGCGGTGGCCGAGGAGCTCAGCTTCACCCGGGCCGCCGACAAGGTGTTCACCGTCCAGTCCACGATCTCGGCGGCCATCAAGAACCTGGAGGACGAGGTGGGCGTCGAGCTCAACGACCGGTCGGCCCGCCGGCGCCTGCGGCTCACTCCCCCGGGGGAGGCCTTCCTCCCCGTGGCCCGCCAGACCCTCCACGCCTTCGCCCGGGCCCAGCAATTCGCCCTCGACCTCGCCCCCGGGCTCCGGGGCCAGCTGAGGGTGGGGACCATGACGAGCCTGCAGCTGGTCGACTTTCCCCGGCTGTTTGCCGCCTACCGGAGCCGCTACCCCCTGGTCGACTTCCGTCTGAGGGTGTCGCAGTCGGGGTCCACGGGCCTGGCCGACGCGGTGCGCAACCACGAGCTCGACGTGGCCCTGGTGTCGCTCCCCGCCGACCAGCTGGGGGACCTGGCGGCCCACGAGGTCTGCCGCATCCCCTGCTCGCTGTTCGTCTCTCCCGTCCATCCCCTGGCCGGGTCCCCGGGGGTGCGCCTGGCCGACCTGGGCGAAGAGGACTTTATCGAGACCCCGGCGGGGTTCGGCACCCGCATCCTGGCCGACCAGGCCTTCGCCCAGGCCCGGCTGTCCCGCCGCATCGTGTTCGAGATCCCCGACCTGGGGGCCACGGCCGACTACGTGGCCCAGAACCTGGGGGTGGCCCTCCTCCCTCGGGCGGGGTTCTTCCCGGCCCAGACCCTGGTGGAGGTGCCCGTCATCGGCCCGAGGGTGGACTGGGTGCTCTCGGTGGTCCACCGGGACGAGGGCGGGCCGACCCGGGTGGTGCAGGCG
>JAHFSN010000494.1 GCA_023265735.1 Spirochaetaceae bacterium
GCCCTTGGTGGAGAACAAGGCCAAGCAGCTGTTCCTCAACCTCATCGTGAACGCCTGCGAAGCGGTCCTCCAGAACGGAGAGATCGTGGTCGATGTCCTGCGGGATCTGCCTTCGGGCCACGCCGAGATCCGGGTGACGGACAACGGCTACGGCATCGCCCCCGAGATCCTGTCGGAGGTGTTCAAGCCGTTCTTCACCACCAAGGTGTCGAAGACCAACACGGGGCTGGGCCTGTCGATCTGCCAACATATCGTGGAGCTGCACCGGGGGGTGATCACCGTGGAGAGCGAGCCGGGGAACACGACGTTTATCGTGCGCCTGCCCCTGGAGTAGGGCGTCCGGCGGACGTCCTGCAACGGAGGTCTGTCTTCCCCCGAACTTTGGGGTCGAACCCCGCGTCCCGGTCCACCCAGGCAGGCCCTTGCCTGTCGAATAGGGACCCGTGGACCTTTTCTCTGGCCCGATTCCCGGGCACCGGGCATCGTTTCCCCTCAAAGCTCGGACCTTCTGCGAATCCGAAGCATTTTTGCTTAAAAAAGCCTCGGCGTCCTCCCGTTTCGAGGCAATTTGCCTATCGGGAGCTCCGACCTCCTCTCTTTTCGAAGCATTTTTCCGTGTCTTTCGGGCAAAGTTCTCTGCCGGCGAAGTAAAAATGCCTCTTTGGCAGAGGACGCGCTCCCTTCGAGGGGCAACGTTCCCTCTCGGACAGGAAACGTCCTGCCTCCGAGGAGGAACGGGGTGGATTGACAGAATTCCTCAGGATCGGCCAATGGTGGGAGGACCGTGTCCGCCCAGGAGGTGCTTCGATGAAACCAAGATCCCTTAAGACCGCCGATATCCTCCCCTTTGGTGACACCCGGCTGCGGGCGGTCTGCAAGCCGATCACGGTCTTCCACGGGGGATTGGGGAGCAAGATCGACCTGATCAAGAACACCCTGGCTGCCCACGGGGGCGGGGCGGCCCTGGCGGCTCCCCAGATTGGATTTCTGCGCCGCGTGGTGGTCATCAAGTACCTGGGGGAGTACCACGAACTGGTGAACCCGGTCATCGAGGCCGCGTCGGGCGCCGTCGAGGGTTTTGAGGGCTGCCTTTCGCTCCCCGGATTCCTGGGCAACGTGACCCGGGCCGAGACCGTCCGGGTCACGTTCCAAAACCGACACGGCGACGTGGTCACCCTGGAACGCAGCGGGGACATGGCCCGGTGTTTTCAGCACGAGATCGATCACCTCGACGGAGTCCTCTTCATCGACCGCATGACCGAAGAACGGGTGTTCAACGAGCGGACCAACGAGATCCTTAGGGTGTCCGACCTGCGGGGGCTGACCGAGGCCCGCTATGTCGGTGAGGCGGAGGGTCCCGGTAAATGGACCTCCACCACGAGGCCCTGGGGATGATTCTGGCGCAGGCTCACGGTACCTCCGTGGGCCTCGACGATCGACTTGACGAGGCTGGACCCTAGACCAAATCCCGGGTCCTTGACGGCCCGGCGGGGATCGAGGTTGCCTCGAAACGGCTGGCCCCAGTGCGGCCAGGCCTCGGGCGGCAGCCCGGGACCCCGATCCTCCACCGAGAGGGTGAGTCCGGGCCCTGGGCTCCACCTCACCGCTGCCGGGCTGCCCGGGGCGTGCTTGAGAATATTCTCGAGGAGGTTCGAGACCACCAGGCCCATCCGTGACCTGTCAAAGACGGCCGTCACCGGTGGCCCCGTCCGTTCCACGACCAGCCCCCCCTTCTCAAATGGGACCAGGACCTCGTCGAGCCAGAGGGGGAAGTTGGTCGGCTCCAGGACGAGAAGGTCTGGGCGCTGGCCCAGCCGTTCCCGCTCCAGCAATATGCCCGTCATCCTGTCGAGCCTCAGGATATCGTCCCGCAGGCTCTCCCGGATCTTCTCCTCGGAGACAAACTCCAGGGCGACGCGCATCCGGGTTAGGGGCGAGCGCAGTTCGTGGCTGACCGCCGCCAGGAGGGCTTGCTGGGAGGTCCAGTACCCCTCGATGCGGTCGGCCATGGCGTTGAACGTGGCGGCCAGGGAGGCTAGCTCGTCCTTCCCCTTCACGGGGATCCGGGCCTTCCAGTCGCTGACGCCCAGGGAAGAGGCCAAGGCCGCCATCTGCTTGAGGGGCGACAGAAGGCGGCGCAGCAGCGCCCAGCTCGCCAGGAGCACCAGGGCGCAGCCGGGAAGGGCCCACAGAAGGCCCTCGAGGTTCGGAGTGAGGGGGAAGACCCGAGGCAAAACGGAGAAGGTCCAGCCGTCGAGGGTGGCCCGGAACCCTTGCCGGCCTGGGCGCGGGGGGAGTTCTTCTCCCGGGGCCGCCCAGCGGATGTCGACGCCCAGTTCGGCGGACAGGGCCGCGGCCTTCCCGGCGTCGGGGGGAACTCCGATTTCCTGGGCCAGGAGGCCCGCGTAGTGCCGGAGGTTCTTTTGGAACACGCTGTTTCGGGTTTCGGAAAAGCCCCCGGAGATGCCGGCCCCTAGGGTGATCAGCAGGACGAGGAAGGTGACGCCGAAGGCCGCCAGCAGCTTGAAGTAGAGAGACCGGAATCCCCTCATGGCGCCTTCCCTCCCAGGAACACATAACCCCAGCCCCGGGCCGATTTGATAAACCGGGGCGCCTT
>JAHFSN010000495.1 GCA_023265735.1 Spirochaetaceae bacterium
GCGTTCTTTGAAGCCGACGGCCGCAAGAGGGGCTTTGGTTCCTCGGCGGCCCTGGCGGCGGGGGTGACGGCGGCCCTGGCCCGGCTGGCCGACCGCGACGTGCTGCCCTTCCACCAAGCCGCCGTCGAGGCCCACCGGTTCGCCCAGGGCGGCGCCGGGTCGGGCTACGACGTCACCGCCAGCTGGTTCGGGGGCTTCGGGCTGTTTCGCGGGGGCGTCAGACCCGACTGGGAGCCCGCCGACCCGGCCGTCCTGCCGCCCCTGGCCGTCTTCGCCGGACCCGAGGCGGTGAGGACCGTGGGCGCCATCGGCCGGTACCGGGCCTGGAAGGCCGGGGAACCCGACGCGGCCCGGGACTTTTTCGACCGAAGCAACTCGGCCAGCTCCTCGCTGGTCCGGGCCCGCGACGCCCAGGCCCTCCTGGACGCCTGGGCCGAGGCCCGGGACCTCGGACTCGAGTTGGGCCGCAGGATCGAGAGCCCCGCCGATCTGTCCCTCCCCCAGGGCCTCCCCGAAGGCACCTTCGTGAAGGCCCTGGGCGCCGGCAACGAGGTGGGAATCGTGGTCGCCCCCGACCGGCTCCCTTCTGGAGTGACTCCGGCAGCTCTGTCCCCCGAGGGACTTCGGTGGGAGTGACGGCCACGGCCCGGGCCAAGCTCCTCCTCTTCGGCGAGCACGCGGCCGTCTACGGACACCCCGCGGTGGGACTATCCCTACCCTGGCGGCTCACCGTGACCTATCGGCCCGGTCCCCGCTGGGAGCTGCCCGACCTGGGGCCCTACGAAGCCTCGGTGCGGCAGCTCGTGGACCTCTACGGACAGATCGCCCGGGATGAAGGCCTGGACCCGCCGGTTCCGGGTCACCTCGACTTCACCAACCAGATGCCCATCGGGAACGGCTTTGGTTCTTCGGGGGCGTTGTGCGCGGCCCTGGTCAACCTCTTCTTTCCGGAGCTGCCCCTGACCGCCAAGGACAGACTGGCCTGGCGGGGGGAGGGGCTCTTCCATGGGACGCCTTCGGGCATCGACACAGCTCTGTCCCTCCGGAGCGGCTGGTCCGTCCTCGATCCGTCGACGCGGCCGGTGACCGCCACGCCCCTTCCCGACCCAAACCTGGTCCTCGTCGTGGGGTCGGTGGTCAGGACCAGCGACACCCGGCGGCTCGTCGAGTCGCTGGCCCGGCGCAAACAGAGCGGGGACCGGATCGTGACCGAGGCCCTCGACCACCTCGGGGCAGTGTCAGACCGGGCCATCGAAGCGTTGAGAGCTCGGAGGCCCGAACGGCTGCCCGGCCTCGTAACCCAAGCCAGAACGGCCCTGTGCGCCCTGGACCTAGAGACCCCTGTCCTGACCGCGGCCCTCGAGGCCGGCCTGGGTTGCCCCGGGGCCCTGGCCGCCAAACTCTCGGGAGCCGGGGGAGGCGGGGCCTTCTATCTCCTGTTCGCCGACGGGCCCCGGGCCGAGGCTTCCCTATCCCGAATCGAACGCGCCGTCTCCCCGGACCAGTGGACCTGCCCGCCCCGGGTGATTTTCTCCGAGAAAAACACTCAAGAATGGCATTAACTTTTCTTGACAGAACTGCTCAGGATCGTCGATATTTATTTACATGAAATCCTTCCAGCTGAAATGGGGGTTGCCGCTGCTTTTCCTGTTGGCGGCCTTCCCCGGGTTTTCCGATAGCTTCATTGCCCAACCGGCGACCGACTACGGGCTGAAGATCGTCGGCCTCTCGTACGTGATGATGGTGCTCTGTGTCGTTTTCTTTCTTTTGGTTGTTGGAGTCATCGCGTACTCCCTCTGGAAGTTTCGGGCCAAGAAGCCCGGGGAAGAGGGGGTCGCCATCCACGGACACACCGGCCTTGAGATCATTTGGACGGTGATTCCCGCGGGAATCATGATCGCGCTGGGGGTGATCAGCACCGTGTTGGTCATCGACCAGCTGAATCCTCCCAAGAAGACGCTGATCGTCAAGGTCACGGGGTACCAGTTCGGCTGGGATTTTGAGTACTACCAGGCCGACGCCTCCTTCGACAGCGGCACGGCCGACGTGCAGACGGTCCGCAACATCTGCGGCAACCCCGCCGTCATGGTGAAGCTCAAGAGCCTCCACGTGAAGAGTACAGACGAGTTCACCATCCCCAACAACACGGACATTCGTTTCCTGACCAGCGCCAAGGATGTGATCCACAGCTTCTGGGTCCCCGAATTTCTCATCAAGCGCGACATGGTCCCCGGACTGGTCGCCGACTTCTGGGTCCACACGAATCAGGTGGGAGAGTTCACGGCCAAGTGCGCGGCCCTCTGCGGAGCCAGCCACGGCCTCATGGTGGCCAAGGTCCACGTCGTCGATCCCCAACAGTTCCAAACCTGGCTCGCCGCCCAACCGGTGGCAGCCGCGGGCTCTGCCCCGCAAGCCAATTAACCGGAGGCCCTTGTGAGCGAATCCCACGCCCCTTCCCACGACCATCCCGCGCCCTACCCGGCCTGGACCGAATGGCTGTTCACCACTGATGCTAAGAAGATCGGCATCATCTATATGATCATGGCCTTCGTCTACTTCTTCGTGGGCGGGCTCTGTGCCGGCGGCATCCGCATCCAGCTGGCCACGCCGACCAT
>JAHFSN010000496.1 GCA_023265735.1 Spirochaetaceae bacterium
GGGCCCCCAGGAATGCCGGCTACGGTGCTGACGCCGAGTTTCTCGAGAAGATGGACGACAATTTGAGCTCCTGTCACCTGCATTTCAGACCTCCTGGGGAAATAAAAAAACCCCTGCCGCGACCGGCAGGGGTTTCAGTTTTAAACGGTTGGGACCGTCGACCTACACCTTCTCCGGTACCGGCGCATTTCCGGCTACGAGGACGAGAAGAAGGCTTACGACGAGGGCTCGACGAGTCATGCAGACAACATGGAGCAGGCCCGGGTCATTTGTCAAGCGGGGATCGATCCGGTAGACTCGTCCCATGGGAATCAGCTTTCTCTACGACGCCCTGGTGGCCTCGGCCGAGTGGACCTTCGCCCGGTCGTCGGGACCCGGCGGACAGAACGTCAACAAGGTCAACTCCAAGGCCCTGCTGAGGGTGGACATTTCAACCCTCGGGCTCTCGGAGCACCAGAGGAACCTCGTCCTTCAGAAGCTTGGTTCCCGGATGGTCGACGGGATCCTTTCGATTCAGGTGCAGGATACCCGAAGCCAGCTGGAAAACCGGGAACTCGCCCTGCGGCGGCTCGAGGGCCTCATCCTGGGAGCCCTCGTTCCGCAGAAGTCCCGCCGGGCCACCAAGCCGACCCGGGCCAGCCGGGAAAGGCGGTTGCAGGCAAAACGGCTGACCTCGTCGCGCAAACGCGACAGATCCCACCTCGACGATTGACGGTCAATACTGGCGGGAAGCCGGGACTCTTCTATACTATGTCATTATGGCCAAGGACAAAACAAACGTACTGGAACGGTGGACTTGGATCTTGGTCGTCGTCCTGACGGCGGCAAGCCTGGGGATCATTTGGTCGGTCTTTCTGTCCTCCACTTTGGGCGAACGGCTGCGGATCAACGCCCGCGAAACCGAGAACCTTCAGCGGGAGGCCCGGATCTTCGCCTCAGGACTGGGCCGCATCCTCAACGACGGCCGCTTGTCCCTGGCTGTCTTGGCCAACCAGATCCCGGCTCATCAAAATCAGAATCCGCTCAAAGACCCAGAAGTCCTCTCGATGGCCCGACTTTTGAGCGACATCAATCGTGACCTCACCTCGTTCAAAGTGATCGATCACAGCGGGAACCTCTACCAGCTTGATGGTTCCGGGGTGCCCACGGGCATTTCGGTGGCCGATAGAAGCTACTTCAGAGCCCAGATTCCCTATCCGGGCCAAGGCTTCTTTCTGGGCAACCCCAACGTGAGCCGCCTCACGGCCCGGTGGACCCTCAACCTCTCGATGCCGGTAGGGCCCAACGCGGCGCAGTTGGCCGTCGTCTACGTGTCTCTCGACTTTTCCCGGATGGACCGTCTGGCCGATTCGCTGGCCGAACGGCAGGGCGAAACCATTGAAATCTTCCGCCAAGATGGAAGCCGCCTGTATCAGTACCCCGTTCAGCCCGGCTTCCCCGACAAACACAGCCAAACCCCTATCCGGAGCATCCTTGCCCAGGGGTTCTCGTCGGGGACCGTCCAAGACTCCCAGATCTACGCCTTCCAAAGGACCGAGGATCTGCCCGTTTGGGTGATCGTGTCGCGTTCGATGACCTCCTTGGTGGTTCAGTGGGAGCTGATGCTGATGGGCCAGGGACTGTGGGTCGTCCTGTTGACCTTGCTCATAGTGGCTTCCGCCGTGGGACTTTTCCTTCTCACCCGCCGCCTTCGGGAAATCCGCCTCGCCCAAGCCGAGCTGGCCCGGATCGACCCGCTCACCGGGCTCCTCAACCGACGGGCGTTCCTGGAGCGCTGTTCCCTCGAACGGTCCCGGGTCGGCCGCCAGGCCGGGCCGCTCAGCCTGGCCCTCCTCGACCTCGACCACTTCAAGCGCGTCAACGACCTCTACGGCCACCAGACCGGTGACCAAGCCCTGCAGGGATTTGCCAGGGCCGTCGTGAGGGCCATGCGGTCCACCGACGCCGTCGCCCGGACGGGGGGGGAGGAATTCGCCGTCCTGATGCCGGGCACAGACGGAAAGACCGCCGTGGAAGTCTCCGAGAGAATTCGGGCCGAAGTCGCCACCGTGAAGCTGCCCGAGGGGAATCTGACGACCAGTATCGGGGTCGCGTCGTGGGACGGGGAAGAAACCTTCGAAAACTGGTTCCGCCGGGCCGACCAGGCCCTGTATCGGGCCAAGAACGGCGGGAGGGACAGGGTGGAGGCCGCCCCAGAGCCGCCCGCCTCAGTCTCCCCAGGGCGATTCGAGGAGGGCTAATCGCTGGGTCACGGGATCGGTCAGCACCTCGACGCCGAGGGGAAGGATCCACCGCGGATCGGTGTGACCGAAGTCCAGGTCCATGACGATGGGAAGCTGCGTGGCGCCCCATTCCTCGGCGACCACGCCTTTGACCACTCGCCGGAGTTCGGCCGCCTCGGTCGATGTGTAGTCCTTGGGGCGCCCGACCCAGAGGGCCGAAAGCTGGCCAAAGACGTCCATGGCGCCGTAGTTGCGCAGCCAGTACGTCACCTGGCGGGGTGAGGGCTTCTCCTCGGAGGTTTCCAGAAAGAGCACCCGGGAGTTCCAGAACTCGGGGGAAGGCCAGAAACGCGTCCCCTTGAGCATCTCCAGGACCTCGAAGCATCCCCCC
>JAHFSN010000497.1 GCA_023265735.1 Spirochaetaceae bacterium
AGGGTGATCCGGCTCGATTTCATGGTCTTGAGGACCACCGCGTCCTCCGAGAAGAGGTTGCGGGTGGTGACCAGCGACCGCCCGACGGTGGGCAACGGCCGGGTCTCGCCCGAAAGCAGTCCCTTGGCGTCGAGGATCCAGCGGTCCAGGGGTTCCTTGAGCTCAAAATCGAGGAAGCCGTCCTCGAACGCCCCCTCCCCAAAGAACGGAAGGTTGAACGCCGGATGGGCCCCCACGCTGAACAGCATCTCTCCCGTTCCCTGGTTGAGGACCCGATAGGTGGTGTGGAGCACCCGCTTCCACAGCCGGTACTCGATCTCGAAGCTCCAGTCAAAGGGAAAGACCTTTCGGGTTTCGTCGTCGGACTCGAGGACGAAGACCACGCGCCAGCCCTCCTGTTCCTTGACCCGAAACTCCCTGTCTCGGGCAAATCCATGCCGGGGAAGAGAATACTTTCTTCCCTGGTACTCATAGGTGCCGTCCTTCAGGGTCCCCACGATGGGAAACAGCACCGGCGCGGCCTTGCCCCAAAACTGGGGGTCGCCCTGCCAGACAAATTCGCGGCCGTGGACCTTCTCGACCAGCGAGCGCCATTCGGCCCCCTTCGTGAGGAAGGATGCCGTCAAAAAATCGTTTTCAATGGTGATCATGGAACAAAGTCTCGCCCAAAACGCCGACCAGACACAACCCCTTTAGGCTTCCGGCACGGTATCTCGCAAGCCCCCGAGACCAACAAAATGCCACCACAGAAGGCGAGCGAAGCGAAGCCTTTGGAGATCAGGGCGCGGGAGATCGTCGATTTGGCTAGGCCGAAGGCGAGCGTCTCCCGCAGGCGTACTGGAAGTACGTCGAGGACAGACGCGACCCTGAGGCGACGTCAAATCGGCGAGATCCAAGCCCTAGGTGATCACGATCACACCGCGGCTCTCCAGACGTTCCAAAACCGCCTTGTTGCGCACGGGGTTGCCCGTGAGGTCGACGTACCGGAGGCTGGTCAGGCGCTCGAGGAAGGCCACGTCGTCGATGTCGTTGGCCGAGAGGTCGAGTTCTTTGAGCTGAGTCAGGCCTCCCAGGGCGTCGGCGTCCTCGAGGTCGTTCTCGGCCAAGTCCAGGGACTCCAGTTTGGTCAGGGTCCCCAGCGGATACACGTTGTCGATGTTGTTCTGGGACAGGTTGATGCTCGTCAGGCCCTGGCAGTACTCGATGCCTTCCAGGTCGAACAGGCCGTAGTCGGACAGGTCGAGCTCCCCCTCCAGTTTGGAGAGGTCCGAAGCGTCAGGGTAGACGTCGAGGTTGCCGAACAGCTCGCTCTTCACGGCCGAATAGAAGGTTCCCTCGTCGGCCACGGTCTCCCCGTCCCATTCGCTCTCCTCATCCTCGTCCTGGATATCGTAGCCGAAGTCTTCGGTGCCGAAGCCGTACTCCTCCTCCTCGTCCTCGAAGTCCACGGCAATTCGGCGGGGGGCCCGGTCGGGGTGGTGTTCCAGCAGCCGGACAAGGGCGTCGAGTTCGGCGGGGTTCGACGCCGCGTGGGCCTTCTCAATCCTGTCCCAGAGAACCGAGAGCCGGTCGGGGTGGAAGACCTGTATGGTCCTCATGAACAGCCGATGGGGCGATTCGCCCTCGACGGGGAGGCCCGCCTGCCGGGCGTAGGGGACGACAACGTCGTGGGTCTTTCGATGGTGGGCGGCGATGAGCTGGGCCGCGATCGCCTTGAGCCTGTCCTCCACCAGGGACTTCTGCTTGAGTTCTTGCCAGGTGAACCGGGAATTCATTGACGAAAATCATACCGCATTTCGAGGGTTCTGGGGAAATAGACCCTTGACAAGGGACGCCCCTTGGTCCAAGGTGATTCTATGCATCGGAACAACCGCTCCGCCCAAGCCTATTTTTACTTTTATTTTTGGCTTCCTCGGGTTCGTTGTTCGGGTGCGGAACAGTAAGTTCCCATCTTATCGACCATCGAACCCGAAGCCCCGTGCTTCGGGTTTTTTTTTGGTCCAGGAGTCTGTGATGGCATCGGTGAAGGTTCTGGATTGCACGGTCCGCGATGGCGGCCTCATGAACCGCTGGCAGTTCGACGACGACTTTGTCCGCGACCTCGTGGCGGCCTCTCGGTCGGCCGGAACCGACTACTTTGAGATCGGCTATAAGGCCTCCCCCCAGTTCTTCGATCCCCAGGACTACGGCAAGTGGCGGTTCTGCCGCGAGGACGTGCTCCACGAGTTCTGGCCCGTCGGCCCGGGGACCCTGACGGTTATGCTCGACATCGGCCGATTTGATCCGCGCGACATGGTCCCCGCCCGGGAGTCGGCCGTGGGCGCCGTTCGGGTGGCCTGCTACGTCTCGCAGATCGACGAGGGCGTCGAAGCCACCCGTATCCTCGACCGGCTCGGGTACGAGACGTTCCTGAATATCATGGCCGTCAGCGACGCCGAACCCCTCGTCCTCGAAGGGGCCCTTCACCGGGTGGGGGATAGCCCCGTCCGGGCGGTGTCGGTGGTCGACAGCTATGGAAACCTGACACCCCTTCAGACCCGGGGTCTCGTGGCCCTTTACCAGGAGGCCAGCCGGGGCAAGGAGGTCGGCTTCCACGGACACAATAAT
>JAHFSN010000498.1 GCA_023265735.1 Spirochaetaceae bacterium
CCTTGGCGATCCAGACGGGGACAGAGCTCAAGGAGCCGTTGGAGTCAGCCACAGGCAAGGAGAGCCGCCAAAGGTGACCCTCGTCGGCCTCGAGGGGAAGCCTGGCGCCCATCCGCAGCCAAGTCCGCCAGGTTCGGCAGTCGCGGTCGGACCACAGTTCGGCCCGGGCGGCCGTCACGACGACGGACTCTCGGCTCTGCCACGTCTCGAAGGTTTGGCGGTCGCAGAGGGCCAGGTTCTTTCGTTCCATCCAGCCATCGCTCAGGGTTCCCGTGGTCCAACACCACAGTCCGTCGGCGCTGGGCCGGCCAACGAGGAAGGGCGTGCCGATGTCGTAACCGCTGTTTTGGAGTTCATCAAAGTCGGTATCCAGGGGTTCGGAGGTGAGCCGGGTGCTATCGGGGAGGATGCGCTGGTCGGCCCAGGCCACGGTGAGGGCGTACTGCTCGGCGGGTTCGGGGGCGTCGAGGCTGAGCTGGGGACGGAGAGCCTTCCACCAGGAAGGACCAGCCTTGGTGCCATCGGGCAGGTAGAAGACGTGGGTGGACAGCCAATCAAAAGTTTGGGCGGGCGTGGGTGCCGAGTCGGGCAAGGGACCGGAGAGGGGCAAGGTTCTCACCAGGTTCTGGTCCCGAAGCCCCTGGTTGAAGGCGGCGACCTGGCCGGCGTTCATGACCACCTCGTCCGGTGCGTCGAGCCGACCAATCCAGTAGCCAGGGTGGCGCTGCTCCGGCGTGACCCCTGGGAGCAGGACCGGGGCGCGCCAATACAGTTTCTCTTGACCGACATGGTCCGGCAGGTGGGAGCAGGCCGTCAGGGCCCCCAACAGAAGGGTCGCCAGGGCCCAGCGGCGCGGGTTTGGGCAGTTCGAGCGTTTCATCAACGATGAGCATGGACCCAGGTCCCGGTCTTCGTCGAGGGATTCGGCAACCTCAGGGGGGGAAACAAGAACGCTGGATTGAATTTCTCTAACATTGGCCTCAGAATGGAGAAACGGAGAAGCCATGGAAAGCGTTCCTGTCATCCCTGGTGTCACTTATGTGCGAATCCCAGAGTGTGGACTCTATTTCTTGTGCGGATGCCCGCCCGATGTGGTCAAGCATATGATGCGTCGAGGTCTCATCAGCGAGAGGAGTGAGAAGGGGGTGACGTACGAGATCGGCCCCAACGCCATCCTGCTTTCCGACGTTCCGGTCCAGAATGGGGGGTTCTCCAACCTCGCCGAGTTTCCCATTCTCCACATGTTCTACCGTCAGGGGATGATCCTTCCCGACCACCCCAACAACAAGGGCGCCAAACCGCTGGTGGTGGGCCACTCCAGGGCCGTCGCTTCGGTGAGCGAAGCGCTTTTCCGTGGCACCTACGGGCTGGCCGACAAGAGCGAGGTCCTCGACGCCGGGGTCAGCCAAGAATTCGCCGACGAGGTCATCCGAGAAAAGCTCTGGTTCAGCTTCGGGAGCATCCGCCGGTCGGAAGACCTCCTGGACCTACGGATCCACGACACCGAAACCGTGGAGATCCAGCCCGGCCTGACCCTCCGCCGAGAAGCCGTCAACCGCTTCACGTTTGAGTGCCAGGGAAAGAAACTTTCCGTGGACCTCAACCTGGCCCCGGGGCAAACCTACGAGTCACCCTTCCGTCTGGGCCGAAGCCGGATCCGCCGGGAGTACTTCTCGGTGGTTCACATTGGAGAAGGAGACGGATGGGACCCGAACCGACCGTGCATGGGAAGCCTCCTCCAGTTTCAGGGGAAGAACTACCTGATCGACGCCGGCCCCAACATTTTGGAGTCCCTCGAAGCCATTGGTCTGGGGCTCACCGAAATTGAGGGGGTGTTCCAGACCCACGCCCACGACGACCATTTCGCGGGTCTGCCTTCGCTGGCCATGAGCGACCATCGGCTCAAATTCTTCTCGACCCAGCTGGTACGGTCATGGGTGATGAAGAAGATGGCGGCGTTGATGGGGGTGCCCGAGAGGATCTTCAGCAGCACCTTCGAGTTTCACGACTTGGAACACGATGTCTGGAACGACGTGGAAGGCCTCGCGGTTCGACCCACGTGGTCCCCGCATCCGGTGGAGACTACCATCTACACGTTCCGGGCCAACTCGGCACAGGGAATGAAAACCTACTCTCATTGGGCCGACATCGGGGCCTTTTCCGTCCTCAAGAAACTCCTGGTCGACGCCCCCGATGCCTCCGCGGTCTCGAAAACCCTCTACGCCAGTCTGAGTCGGCTCCTCCTCGAGCCGGCGGATGTCAAGAAAGTCGACATCGGCGGCGGAATGATCCACGGGATGGCCGAGGACTTCGCGGGGGATACCTCGGCCAAGTTGGTCCTGGCGCACATTTCCCGGCAGCCGACCCGACGGGAGAAGGAGATCGGAACTTTCGTGGACTTCGGGGTCCAAGAAGTGCTGATTCCTGCCCGGCAGGACTACCGCCTCAAGACCGTGACGGAGGCCCTGAGGGGCTATTTTCCCCAGGCCCCCGAGTGGGAGCTGGAACTCCTTCTCAACGGCGAACTCGACGATTACAGCCCCGGGACCATCCTCCAGAAGAAAGGGGAATCCATCAGCCGCGTCTTGCTCGTGGTCACCGGAGTGG
>JAHFSN010000499.1 GCA_023265735.1 Spirochaetaceae bacterium
GAGCTGGCCGTTCTTGGTTCGGGCCACGGCCGAAAGGGCAAGCCTCTCGTCCCAGGGGGTGCGGATGTTGCCGATCTTCTCGTAGAACCCCAGGGGCCAGTCCTCTTGGGGCAACCTCACCCTAGTAAGAATCTCTCCGGGGGTGAGGACGAGCCGTCCGTCCTCGGCAACCTGCTGGCTGGTCAGCCACCGGCTTCCCCTCAGGCTGCGGATTTCGAACTGGGCCCCGAGCAAGTGGAGGGCCGGAAAGAGGTCTCCTAGGGCCGTCCTCTGCCCCAGGTTGCCCCCTACGGTGGCCAGATTTCGGAGGGCCGACGTGCCGATGGCCCGGGCCGCGTCCTTCACCAGGGCCGGAAGCCAGGATTCCCCCACCGAGAGCACCTGATTCAGGGACAGGGCCGCGCCAAGGTCGAGGAACCTCTCCCCAAAGGTGACCCGGCGAAGATCTTCGGCCAAATGCAGGGAAATGGTCACGGGCGGAAGCTTCACCGCGTCGGTTCCCGGGTCGGGCTGCCAGGTTGTGCCGCCGGCGAAGAGCTGGGCGTGGGGATTGGGGACGAACAGTGCCAGGGCCTCGGCCAGGGACCTCGGGCTGTAGATCAGCGGCGCCGGACCCTCAATGGCGGATGGCACGGAAGGCCTCCTTCCGGGCCAGCCAGCGGGCCGCGCCCCGCTCTAGGACGGGCCGGCTGCCGCACCGGCAGGGGATTTCTCCGATGGCGATCCGGCAATCCTCGGGGCCGGCCTGGGGAAAGAGTTCCAGGTAGCTGAACAGGTGGAAGATCTGCACGTCGGTGCACTCGGCGCACTCGACCAGTCCCTCCTCGTC
The DNA here is from genome assembly GCA_023265735.1 of Spirochaetaceae bacterium. Taxonomy (GTDB): domain Bacteria; phylum Spirochaetota; class Spirochaetia; order JABEVK01; family JABEVK01; genus JAIFLN01. The sequence goes on from JAHFSN010000499.1 coordinate 830, forward strand.
GAGGATGAGCCGGAACTGCCGGTACTCGTCGGTCTGTCGAAACCCTTCGGGAGTCACCACTTCCCGTTGCCGGGCCTGGAACAGGGGCACGAGGCACGAGGTCACTTCCCGGGAGTCGAGGCTGACGTGGCACCGGCCGCAGCTCCCCTTGTGGCAGGCGGTCTTCTCGGCGAAGAGGCCGGCCTCGCGCTGGAGAACCGAAAAGAGATTCTCTCGGGGGTCACCGTCGAGGGTGACGTCGTCACCGTTCAGGATCAAGGGAAGCTTCATGGTACCTCAGGGCCTCGTCGAGCATTTTCCGCGACACGGGGATGGATTTCAAGTCGGGTCCCACGGCCTGGCGGATGGCCGACAGGAGGGCCGGGGCCACCAAGTTGGCCCCCAGGGTGCCCAGGCCCCGGGGCGACGTCTCCTTGGGGCCGTCGAGGAACCGGATGGCGATCTGGGGAAGCTCCCGGGGTCCGGGGAGCCGGTAGCGCAGAAAGCTGTCGTGGCTGATGGCCAGCCGTTCCCAGCGGATGCTCTCGGTGATGGCCCAGCCCACGGCCATCTGGGCTCCCTCGGTGAGGGCGTTCCGGGCCGAGGCCTCGTCGACCCGGGGCCCCGCGTCGATGAGGAGGCTGATCTTGTGGATGCGGATTTCGGCCAGCCGGGGCACCAGCTCCACCTCGGCCACCGCAGCGCCCCAGCTGTAGCTGAGGAAGGGCTGGCCCGTGAAGGCCTCGTTGTCCCAGGCGGGGCCGTTCTTGCGCCGGTAGACCTTGCGGACCGTGATGGGCAGGGGCTGGCGGAACCGCTTGGCCGCGATGGCCTCGCAGGTCTGCAGAAGCAGCTTGGGGACGATCTCGAAGGCCCTCGACGAAATCGACGGCCCTCCCGTGGGGTGGCTTCCGGTGAAGACCGGGCAGATTCTGACCCGGTCGGGCGAGAGCTGCAGGGCCCCGGCGGCGCTCTCCTTCCAGAGTTGGATCGACCGGTTGTTGGACGAAACGATGGGAACGTAGAGCGACAGGATGCCGTCCTGCTCCAGCCGGGCCTCGATATTCACCGGGTTGGTGCCCCCGGCCAAAAAGCCGTTCCCCTGGAACCCCGCCGCTAAGCCGATTCCCCGGAGGGGCAGGGCCTCGTCGCGGTACCGGTCCAGCCGTTCCTGGAGGAGCTCGTAGGCGGCGTGCTTGCGGCTGAAGTCGGTGGTTTTGGCCAGCTGGCCGACGAGGGCCTTCACCGGGCTGTCGCTGCGCAGCGGCCTCTGGGAGAACGTCTTGTTTTCCTTGGCAAGGGTCTGCTCGACGCGCCAGGCCGCCGGGTCCTGGCCCAGGGCCCGGCACAGATCGTCGACGTGACTTTCGAGGGCGAAGAGCCCTAACCCCTCTCCCAGTCCTCCCACGGGCCCCCGGGGCGGCGTATGCGACGTCTCGGCGTGGGCGTGGACCACGAAATGGCCCAGCCTGTAAGGGGCCAATATGCCCACGATGGCCCGGTCGAGGATCTCGTCCTCCAGGACGCCGTAGGCGCCGGTCTGGACCACGATATCGGCCTGCAGGCTGAGGATGCGCCCGTCGGGGGCCAGGATGGTCCGCAGGAGGGTTCGGGCCTCGGGGCGTTTGGGGGAGTAGAGGAATTCCTCTTCCTTGGTGAGCTTGAGGAGCACCGGCTGACCCGCCGCTTGGGAGAGGAGGGCGGCCTGGACGGCAAGGATGGACGGGTACCACACCTGGCTGTTGGAGGTCCCCGAGGACACCGTGGCCCAGACCTTCACTTCATCGGGGTCCCGG
>JAHFSN010000500.1 GCA_023265735.1 Spirochaetaceae bacterium
CAGCCCCTTTCCGGTGTAGGTGGTCACCAGCGTATCGATTACGTGCTTGAAGGCCTTCGGGTCGGTCAGAACACCCGTGATGTCATAAAACAGGATGCCCTCATGGGGAAAGTTCGGCACCTTTCGGATGGCCTGGTCGAGGAGAAGGTCGGACTTCATATCCTCTGGATATACCCGAGATGCCGGGGGCTGTCAATTTTGCCGAAGCCAGACTCCGGCGCGTTGCCAAAGGACGGGGACTTGAGCATAGTGCAGGGAACTATGCTTCACGTTCGCACTGTAGGGGAGGGAAAACCCCTCGTCATCGTCCATGGCCTCTTCGGCTCGGGGGACAACTGGTTCACCCTGGCGGGCAAATTTCCGGGATGGAAGGTCTATCTCCCCGACCTGCGGAACCATGGTTCCTCGAGCTGGTCCGACTCGTTCACCCTGTCGGACTTAGCGTCTGACTTGGCGGCCCTGGCCGAAAAGGAAGGGCTGGGACCCTGCCCCTGGGTGGGCCACAGCCTGGGCGGAAAGGCCGTCATGGAACTCGCCCTCTCGCGCCCCGACCTGGTGACCGCCCTCGCCGTCCTCGACATGGCCCCCCGGGCCAGCGAGGCGCGCTACCAGGGCTTCGTCCCCAGTTTGCGGGCCCTGGACCTGGAGCAGGTGAAATCCCGCACCGACGCCCAGAGGCTGCTGGAGTCGGCCATCCCCGACCGCCTCACCCTGCAGTTCCTGCTGAAGAGCCTCGTCCCCGACAAAGAGAAACCCGGCCACTTCCGCTGGACCCTTAACTTGGAGAGCCTGGACCGCAACTACCCCGAAATCTGGAAGGCCGTTGCGGGGGGGCGGACCTGGGACGGCCCGGCCCTCTTCCTCACCGGCGGAGCCTCGGACTTCTTCCGGTCCGGAGACGAAGCCTACGCCCGGGAACTCTTTCCGCGGGCGCGGTTCGAGGCCGTGGCCGGAGCCGGTCACTGGCTCCACGCCGAAAAGCCCACCGAAGTCGTGGGCATCCTCAACCGCTGGCTGGGGGGGGATTTCTGATGGACGAACCCAGCGCCTTCGACAAGATCAAGGAGGTCCTCAGGGCCATTCCCCAGGGAACTGTCATGAGCTACGGCGAGGTGGCCCTGAGGGCCGGGTTCCCCCGGGGGGCCCGGACGGTGACCTGGGTGCTGAAGACCTGCAGTGAAAAGGACGGTCTACCGTGGCACCGGGTGGTCCGCAAGGACCGCCGCATCGCCATCAAGAATCCCGAGGGCCATTTTCTCCAGCAGAAGCTCCTGGAGTCGGAAGGCTGGTCGGTCGACGAGACCGGGAGGCTGGTGCGATGAAAATCTCCTTTCTGGATGTCGGGAGCCTAGGCCCCGGCCTGGACCTGAACCGCTTCTCGCGGTGGGGCGACCTCGAGTCCTGGGACAATTCGGTGGGAGACGAACGGATCGAACACTTGGCGTCGTCCACGGTGGCGGTGGCGAACCGGGTGATCTTCGACAAGGCGGTGTTTTCGGCGTGCCCCCAGCTGAGGCTCATCCTGCTCACCGCGACGGGGTACAACAATGTGGACCTCGACGAAGCCCGAAGGCGTGGCGTGGCGGTCTGCAACGTGGTGGGCTACTCCACCGAGAGCGTGGCCCAGCATACCTTGGCGCTGCTGCTCGCCCTCATGGAGCAGACCTCTTGGCTCGACGCCTACGGGAAGACCCAGTGGGCGGGGACGACGACCTTTGGCCAGTTTGCCCGGCCGTTCCACGAGATTTTTGGAAAGAGTTGGGGAATCGTCGGCCTGGGCCGGATTGGCTGGCGGGTCGCCGAACTGGCCCAGGCCTTCGGGGCCCAAGTCTCCTACTACAGTTCCCAGGGGGCCGACCGGGGCGCCCTGCCCCGGGTCGACCTTCCCACCCTCCTCAAAACCAGCGACATTCTTTCCATCCACAGTCCCCTGAACGACCAGACCAGAAACCTGATCTGTGCGGCGGAACTTGCCCTGATGAAACCGACGGCCTACCTGGTGAACGTCGGCCGGGGGGGCATCGTCGACGAAGCCGCCCTGGCCCAGGCGCTCGACGGGGGAACCTTGGCGGGGGCGGCCCTCGATGTGACCCTCCCCGAACCGCCCCTGGCGGCCAACCCCCTCCTCTCGCTCCAGCACCCCGAGCGGCTGGTCCTCAGTCCCCACGTGGCCTGGGCCAGCATCGAGAGCCGGGAACGATGCCTGGCCGAAGTGGAAGCCAACCTATGGTCGTGGCTCCAGGGGGAACGAAGAAACCGGGTGGATTGAAGGGGAACCGGTTCATAGGCGAGACGGACGAGGAAGAATCCCGCTGAGACGGGGGCGCGCCAGGACTTCCCGGCACGGAATGAGCGCGGAAGGCACAAAATCCTCGCCGATTTCCCACAGAATCACGGAGAAGCCGCCCAGCGCACCGAAGAAGCCGCTCGGAATGCCAGAGGAGCGGTGGATAATCAAGAGGAAGTCATCGTGCACCCGATACCCGACCGCTCCTCCGGGATTCTTGGTCGGTTCACGGAGATTCGGAACCACCCACGTCGGATTCTGGGCCGTTTCTGGGGAAGAGGAACCGCGGATGACAGAGGAACCAAGGGGGCGC
>JAHFSN010000501.1 GCA_023265735.1 Spirochaetaceae bacterium
GATTCGTCCGAGGGACATTCGTCCCAGGACAAAAGAGACGAGCTTCGTCAACTCAGGTCCTTGAGGTTACAGCAACGCAGAATCCTATCGGGAAAGGTAGGCCGAATCACGCTCGTCTCCAATTTCGCATGACGCCTTCAAGAGGATCCTTGGTTCCGCCATGGGGAAACTCGTCTCCTTGAAGGTTCACCGACTTCTTCATGTGGCTGCCGGCTCTTCCTGCGACGTATCACGTGAACATCTTCAAGAAAAGACCGCTTCAACTGGAGCTGACTCTTATCGCAAGGAGGTATTTCGAGGCCCTGTCGGAGGACTTCTTTCCTTCATGCCGTACCTTCCGTGTTTTGAATTCCACGATTCAGGTTCACCGCCCGTTCGCTGCGCTCACTCAAGACGCAGAGACGCCAAGAGAAGCCTAGGGACGATTCCTAGCCGAGTCCGAACTCTCCGCAGCCCTTTCCGCCACCGGGTCTTTGCGTCGAACCTACACCACGAACCGCCCGATGGAGCCCTCCATGCCCGCGATGGTCGACTTGGTGTCGGCGGCCATCTTGGTGACCCGTTCGGCGCCCTCGGCAATGAGCCGGGCGGCCACCCGCAGCCCTTCGAGGCTTCCGGCGATCTCGTCGCTGGCCCGGCGGAGCTGGTCCATCTCACCCAGAATGATCTGGTTTCCGGCGCTCATCTCCTGGGAGCCGGTACGGACCTCCGACGTGATGTGGTTCACCGATCCCAAGGCCTCGAGCACCTGGGAGCCAGCGGCGCGCTGGTGCGTGAGGGCATCCTTCATGCGGCTCACCTGTCCCTCGGTCTCGACGAGGCCATCGGCCACGTGGTCGAAGGCCGCCCCCGAAGCCTGGGCCGAGAGGACCACCAGGGCTATCTCCGACTGCACGGTGGTGAGGGAGGTCCCGATGGTGTGGGCCTGTTCGGCGGCCGTCTCAGCCAGGTGCCGGATCTCCTCCGACACCACGGAGAACCCCTTCCCGGCCTCGCCGGCACGGGCCGCTTCGATGGCGGCGTTCATGGCCAGGAGGTTGGTCTGCGAGGCGATGCCCGCAATGACGGCGTTGGCCTCCATCAAGGCCTCGGAGCGCTCGGCGATCTGCTGGATCCTCGCGAAGGTCTCATCTTGGGTGGTCTTGCCCTCGCTGGCCGCCTTCAGCAGGGTGCGGAACTGGTCGGCCAGGGTCTCCATGGATTCGGAAACCTGAGCGATGTCTCCCACCATGAGTTCGATGGACGACGAGGCCTGGGCCACACTGACGGCCTGGCTTTGGATCAGCTTCTCCAAGCCCTCAATGTTCTTGGCAATCTCCTCCACGGCGCTCGAGGCCTGGTTGACGCTCAAGGACTGCCGCTCGGTCTTCCCCTGCACCTCCACCACGGCCCCCGAAATGCGGGAGATGGCTTCGGTGGTGGCCTCCACCGACGTCCCGAGACCGTCACCGATGGTCCCCAGGGAGGACTGAGCTTCCTTGAGCCCCGTGACGATCTCTCGCAGCTTGTCGAGGAAGGCGTTGAAATCCCGGGCGAGGTCCCCGATCTCGTCGCGCCGCCGGATCTCCACCCGCTTGCGCAGGTCGGCGTCTCCCTCGGCCAGCTCACGGAAACTGGCCCCGGCCAGGGCGATGGGCCGGGCGATCCGGCCGGCCACAAAGAGGGCCAGCAGAGCCGAGGCCAGGGTACTGGCGATGAGAAGGACCAGGAGGGCGTCGACCACGGGGCGGACCGAGGCCGTGATCTCGTCCAGGGGCGAGTCAATGGCGAAGATCCACTCGGGGTTGGACTCCACGGGGGCGAAGAAGGTGATGAGCTCCCTTCCGTTCGAAGTCTTCCACACCCAACTGCCGGGGTTGCCCGCGGCCATCGGCTGCTTCATGGCGTCGAACCCTACGGTACCCGTCTTGTCCGACTCCCCCAGCTTCACTCCCATGACCTTGTCGGGCATGGGGTGGGCGATCACGTCGCCGCCGGCGTCGACCAGCCAGCCGTAGCCCTTCTTTCCCACCTTCATGTTCGCCACGAGGGTAGACAGGTCGCTCAGGCGCACCTGGAAGCCCACCATGCCGACGACTTCACCGTCGGCCGAGGTCACCGCATTGGCAAAGAGAAGCTGGTACTGCCCCTGGGTCTTCCCGGCCTCGGGCTTTCCAATGACGAACGACGCCGACTTCGAGGCGATCTTCTGGAAGGCGTCCCGGTCGGCCAGACTTCCGGTCTCCCCCGAGGTGCTGATGAACGACCCGTCACCCCAAGCAAAAACGAGGTTGGCCACTTCGGGTGAGACGGCACTCCGGAGAGCCGCCAGGGCCACCGCGGGGGCCTTTCTGTCCTTGGCCACGAACTCCGGGCGCTGGGCCAGGATCCTCAGCTGCCAGTGCATCTTGTCGATGAGATCGCTGATCTGGGCCGCCCGGGCCGAAGCGACGCTGAGGAGCGACGTCTTGGCCGAGTCGGCCACCGACTTGTTCATGCTGAGGCCCAGAACAACGGTCACCGTCAGCATGGTAAGGGCCACGAAGGTCCCCAGAATCATCGCGATCCGGGCCCGGAGTTTCAGCACAAAACCTTGGTGCATCTTCACTTCCCCTTCCT
>JAHFSN010000502.1 GCA_023265735.1 Spirochaetaceae bacterium
TGACCTTCGGGTTATGAGCCCGACGAGCTGCCAACTGCTCCACCCTGCGTCGTGTGGAAGAAAGCTTAACGAATGAGGGGCACCGTGTCAAGCGCGTGCGTCAGGGCTTTGAGGCAGAGGGCGTTTTGCTCCCCCGTTCCGATGGTGATGCGGATCCAATCCTTCAGGCCAAAACTCGTCATGGGACGGATGGTGACCCCGGCCTCGAGCATGGCGTTGAACACGGCCTGGGCATCGCGGTCAACCTTGACCGCGATGAAGTTGGCCTGGGTGGGGAAGAAGAATAATTTGAGATCCTGGAAGGCCTTCGTCCAAAATTTGACGCCTTCGCGGTTCACCAAACGCGACTTTTCCACGAAGGCCTTGTCGGCCAGGGCGGCTTTGGCGGCCACCTGGCCCAGGGTCCCCACGTTGAACGGTTGGCGGACCACCGAAAGGTGCTCGACCACCTGGGAAGAAGCCACGGCGTAGCCGACCCGGAGGGCCGCTAGGCCATAGATTTTGGAGAAGGTCCTCAGGACGAGGAGGTTGGGGTACTTGTTCAGCAGGCGCATCGAATCGGGATAGTCGGTAGCCTCGACGTAGTGGGCGTACGCCTCATCGAGGACGACCAGGACCGAAGGCGACACCTTCTTCAGCAGCCCCTCGAGGGCCTGGGCGGAAAAATAACCGCCCGTGGGGTTGTTGGGATTGCAGACGAACACGATCTTGGTCTTGGCGTCGACGGCGGCCCCGATGGCCGTCAGGTCAAAGGCGCCGTCCTTGAGGGGCACGAACTGCACCGAACCGCCAAAGAGCCGAACGGCGAAATGGTACTCCGAGAACGTCACGTCGCCCGTGATGGCCTTGTCACCGGGCCGGAGGTAGGCCCCGGCGATGAGGGTCAGGACCTCGTCGGAGCCATTGCCCAGGAGGATTTGGTTCGCGGAAACACCCAGCTCCGCCGAGAGCGCCTCCCGGAGGGCCACGGCGGCGCCGTCGGGGTAGAGATACACCGAATCGGCCGCGTTCTTCAGAGCCGCCACTCCCAACGGGCTGGCCCCCAGGGGGTTTTCGTTCGAAGCGAGTTTAAGCACGCCGGGGACGAGCTTTCCGGGAGCGTAGGGTTTCAGGTCGCGGAGGTCTTCACGAAGTTCCATCCTTTCTTTTTATCCCTGTAAGGGACCCTTGGCAAGGTCAGCCAAACCAGGAGCGGAACTGAAGATAGAAGCACAGGGTGAGGCCCAGGTAGCTGAAGTTGTAGAAGAAGTCCTCGAGGGGAATGGGGCCGATGCGAATTCCCATGAAGGCCTTGGGGTTGTACCAGATGGTCGGCAAGGCGGTGTACAAGCCGTTCACCACCGAGAAGGCCACGAAGCAGAACCCGAACCAGATCCAGAATTCCGACTGCCCCGCCAGGGCCGGCCGGGCGAAGCCCAGGGTGGAAAGGAATACCGCCACCGAGAGGAACGCCAGGAAGGTGTAGCCGAGATGACGCACGAACCAAGCGCCCACCACCATCACGAGGGCCCCGGCGAACAGGGTGATGGGTCTGACGGTCCACCAGGTGGTGGACCCGAGAAATTCCAAAATGACCTCAAAGACGAAAAGGCACGCGTAGGGAACGGCCACGAAGAACAGGTACTCGCCGATGGGTAACCCCCAGAGGCGAAACGTGCCGGTGAACCGGGGATTGAACGTCCAGTCACCGCGCTTGACCACCACGGCGTCCCAGAAGAGGTAGAAGATCCCTGTGAGGGCCGTGGCCAGGAACAGGGCGGGCCAGTGCGTCCAGAAGTGGAGCCTTGGCTCAAAGGAGAAAGCCAGAGGACCGGCGATGACGAGGACCGCGATGATGGTGTAGAGGTGTTTCTTCATGGCGTTTGGCTCCCCGAAGGAAAGGGCAGGGTCAGAAAATTCCCCAGCGCTGTGGCCAGGATTCGGCCCCGGGAGGGCTTGATCTTGCGTTTCCAAACCTCCAACGGGTGCCTCTCGATGACTCGGGCTGTCCAGTTGTAGAGGTCTGACGCCGTCTTCACGGCCCATCGGTAGCGCCACGGAAGATAAACATATCCCCGGGCCGCGCCGATCTGCCACTCTCGGTAGATGGGAAGCCACGTCGCCAAAAACCGCCCAAACCCCTCGGGGTCGGCCTGGGCCGCCTGGGGAGAGAGTTCTGTCCAGCCCTCGGTCAGCGGGAGGTACCTCCGGCCTAGTCCGTAGTCCTCGGCGATGTCCCTCAGGAAGTTGATGAACTGCATGCTGCGGCCCATGAGGCACGCGGTCTCCTGGGCCTCGGGGGCCAGGTCGAGGATGCGCATCATGAACAGGCCGATGACCTCGGCCGAGCCCCAGGTGTAGCGCAGCACGTCGTCGAGGGAGTCACACGGCGTGGCCGTCAGGTCGCTCTCCATGGCGTCGAGGAACGACTCCACCCAGGCCGGATCGAATCCCTTGCGCCGGCCGAGCTCCACGAATGGGTCGACGATCCAGTCCCCCGCGGGCTTGCCGGCCCAGGCGTCGCGCCAACGCTGGCGCAGGCCGTAGAACTCATCGGGGTGGACGGGGGGATCGTCGACCAGGTTGTCGGCCAGCCGGACAAAGGCGTACAGCAC
>JAHFSN010000503.1:0-1522 GCA_023265735.1 Spirochaetaceae bacterium
TCATCCACGACGCCGTCCTGGCCGCGGCCTCGGCCCGGCTCACGCCCCGGCGTCCCGCCGATTCCCTGACCCAGCCCAAGCTTTCGGCCGACGTCATCCTCCCGGCGGCCCGGAACAAGATCCTCATGGACACCACCGAGAAAATCATCGTGGTGGGCGCCTCCACCGGCGGCACCGAAGCCCTCAGGATTTTCCTGGAAGCCTTCCCCGAGGACGCCCCGGGCATCGTCATTGTCCAGCACATGCCCGAGAATTTCACCCGGTCGTTCGCAGTGAGGCTCAACGAGCTGTGCCGCATCCGGGTCAAAGAGGCCGTCAGCGGCGACGCGGTGCTCCGGGGCCAGGCCCTCATCGCCCCGGGGAATTTCCACACCCTGCTCAAACGCAGCGGGGCCCAGTACCTGGTGGAAGTGAAGGATGGTCCCCTGGTCACCCGGCACCGGCCCTCGGTCGACGTGCTGTTCCGGTCCAGCGCGGCCAACGCGGGCCGCAACGCCATCGGGGTCATCATGACCGGCATGGGCGACGACGGGGCCGTAGGGATGAAGGAACTCAAAGACGCGGGGGCCCTGACCGTGGCCCAGGACGAGGCCACCTGCGTGGTCTTCGGCATGCCCAACGAGGCGATCAAACGGGGCGGGGTCGACCACGTGCTTCCCCTCGAGAAGATCGCGCCCTTCGTCTACGGAAAGGCCCAGGGACGATGAACCTCTAGGCAGAAAAAAAGCCCCCTCTCTGGGGCCTTGTTTCGGAGTGCGGCGAAGAGGACTTGGGCTTCGTGGGCCGCCCAGGGTTCACGCCTGTCGCGCGCCTCCTGCGCGCTTTTCCTCGGACCGCACCAGGGTCGGTGCTCCCGCCTCGGCGGCGCTCCCATTCAAGTCCTCTTCGCCGCAGGCCCTGTAATGCAAAAGACCCCGATAACGGGGTCTTTTGGTTTCTTTTTCGGAGTGCGGCGAAGAGGACTTGAACCTCCACGAGCTTACGCCCACCAGCACCTCAAGCTGGCGTGTCTACCATTTCACCACCGCCGCAATGCGATAGCGAAGTTGTTTCTACCTCAAATGGCGGCATCTTGTCAAGGCAGAGAATCCGACACACCACCTTATGCCATCAAGGATTCCAGCTCATTGAGGTAAGAGGTAAACACCTTCAAAGCGCTTCGGACCGGCTCGGGCTGGGCCATGTCGACCCCCGCCAACTTGAGGCTTTCCAGGGGGAAACGGCTTCCGCCCGACTTGAGGAAGGCCAGATACTGTTCCCGTTCCGAGGTCCCTCCCGACAGGACCCGGGCCGACAGCGCCATCGACGCCGAGAGCCCCGTCGCGTACTTGTACACGTAGAAGGCCCCGTAAAAATGGGGAATCCGCAGTCCCTCCAGGGCCGAAACGTCGTCCAGCTTCACCCGAGGACCAAAGTATTGATCCAGCAGGCTCCGGTAGGTAGCCTTGAAGAAATCGAGGGTGAGCCCCCCCCCCTGTTCGGCATGGGCGTGGACTAGGGACTCGAATTCGGCGAACATCGT
>JAHFSN010000503.1:1567-2594 GCA_023265735.1 Spirochaetaceae bacterium
ACCTTCGCCAGAAGCTGTTCGTTGAACGTCGACGCCACCTCGGCCTCAAAGATCGTGTAGCCGTAGTGCTGGAACGGGTTGGACTTGACGGAGTACCAGCTGTGCATGGAATGCCCGGCCTCGTGGGCCAGGGTGAAGACGTCCCTCAGGCTATCCTCTTTGTAATTCAGAAGGATGTAAGGGGGACCATCGTAGCTCCCCGAGGAAAAGGCGCCGGACCGCTTTCCCTTATTCTCGTACCGGTCCACCCAGCCGCCCGTGAGGCCCTGCTGCAAGGCCTGGCCGTATTCGGAACCCAGGGGTTTGACGGCTTCGAGGACGAGGTCGACGGCCTGATCGTAGGAGTGATGGGATTCGAACCCCGGGACCAGGGGGGCATAGACGTCGCTGTGGTGAAGCTCGGCCAGGCCCAACAGGCGGCGGCGAAGCTCGTAGTAGCGGTGAAGCTGGGGAAGGGCTTCGTGGACCGAAGACACCAGATTGTCGTACACGGCTTCGGGAACGTCGTCGGCGAAGAGCGCCTTGGCCCGGCTCGAGGAATAACCGCGGGCCCGGGCCCCGGCCACGTCGTGGAGAATACTGCCCGCGTAGAGGCTGGCCAAGGTGTTCGCGTGGGCCTCAAACTCCCCGTAGAACTGGGCGTAGACCTTCCGACGCAGGGCGGGGTCGGGGTTCTGGAGAAAGACCGACCAGGTCGACTGGGTCAGGGGTTTCTCCTCGCCGTCGACAAGCACCGTTCCGAAGTCGAGGTCGGCGTTCGTGAGGCTGGAGAAGGCCTTCTGGACGGCTCCGCGGGCCTCGGACCCCAGGGCCAGGACGCGCTCGGCCTCGACGCCCAGGACGTGGGGCTTATACCTGCGGATCTTGTGGAGGGAGATACGGTCGCTGTCGAAGAGCGGGTCGGCCACCCATAGGTTCCAGGTTTCGTCGTCGATGGCCTGGATCTCGGGGGTCAAGAACGCCAGGGCAGCGCCTACCTGGGTGGCAAAGCCCAGAAACCTGCCCATGCGATCATTGGAGTCGCCGT
>JAHFSN010000504.1 GCA_023265735.1 Spirochaetaceae bacterium
CGTACCCGGCTAGACCTTGCTTTTGTCGTCCTTGTCGCTGATGAACTTGTCGATGGAATGGATCACCGAGAACCACCGCTCCAGATCGTTGTCGATGGCCTCGGTGGTGGCCCCGTGTTCCAGGTCGCGGTCCATCTCCCAATAGGAGGTGTTGGAGTCGTTGAGGTACATGCGGGCAAACCGGAAATGCCGGTTCCACTCGACGGACCTCTCCACCGTGATGGAGCTGATGGGGTTGAAGCTGATGCAGTACTGGATGTTTTTGGCCCGGCCGTCGTCGGAGAAGCCGTAGAAGTAGATGACGAACACGTGGCCCTCGGCGGCGCTCACGATGCGGGTTTCGTCCTTGTCGTCCTTCGCGACCTTGATCTCGGCCTTGTAGCCCTTGTCCGAAAGGATCTTCGCCATTTCGTTCAAAGTGATGCCGCCGTCGGGCAGGGGTTCCGAAACCAGGACTCCGCCCGCACCCAAGACCCAACCTAAAACCAAGACTCCCCATACCCGTGCCATACCGACCTCCTCCTTAACCGTGACCCCCAATCTAGCGCCAAGCCGAGGTTCTGTCCAAGGACTCCGCTTCGAGGCCCCGGGGTTCCCCCTCGTTGAGCCGATCGAACCCATTGGATATTCCCCGAATTATTCTCTGAACCAGGTTGTCAAATGAGTTTATCTGCGTTAAGTTGGAAATCCTTAGGGGCCGGCTTCGGCCCCCCTGGGAAACCCTGACGCTCCGGAGTCCCCCGTGAAACATCTCCTGTCCCTCTTGGCCATCGGTTCCCTGTTGTGGGCTTGCAGTTCGCCCACTTCGGGGTCCTCCTCGACCACCACGTTGAAGTCGACGAAGGCCATCACGGCGTTCTCCATCCTCGGCACGGCGGGGACCATCAACGAGGGAGCCAAGACCATTGCGGTCTCGTTGCCCGCCGGGACGAACCCTGCGGGGCTGGTGGCCACGTTCACCACCACTGGCGCCTCGGTGAAGGTTGGGTCCACGGTCCAGGTCAGCGGATCCACCGCGAACAGTTTCTCGAGTCCCGTCATCTACGTGGTGGTCGCCGAGGACGGGAGCACGGCCAGCTATACTGTGACGGTGTCGATTCCGGTGGCGCAATGCAGCGACGGAATAAAAGACGGCGCCGAAACCGACATTGACTGCGGCGGCACTTGCGCCAAGTGTGGAACCGGGAGGTCCTGCAACAGTGCGGCAGACTGCGCCTCGGGTGTTTGCACCAGTGGCCAGTGCGGACCCTAGACGCTGTGGGGGCCGTCCGAATCATTTTCTCTGACCTCTGGAGGATACCTGTGAAGTCTCGAACTCTCATCTTGTCCATCGCGGCCACCCTGCTCTTGGCCCTTCTGTCGCCCTTGGCGGGGGCTACCGACCTCGAGTGGAGCGTTGCCAAGCAGTTCTCCCTCGACGTCCGCCCCCTCGACGTGGCCCCTTCGGGCGACGGTCAGTGGCTGTACATCCTGACCCCCGGCGAGGTACAGGTGTACTCCCTCGTCGAAGACAAGGTGATCAAGAGAATCCCCGTCGAGAAGGACTTTGATCAGGTGTCCTTCGTCGCAAGCTCCCAGTCCCTGGTCCTGAGCGGCAGTACCAAGGCGCTCAAGATCCTCCACCTGGAACCTCTGTACACCTTCGACAATTCGGGGCTCGCCGCCCTGGGACCGGCCAATGCCCGGGTCACCATCGTGGTGTTCAGCGACTACCAGTGCCCCTTCTGCAAGCAGCTCTTCCCCGTCCTCAGGGCGGCGCTGAAGGACAATCCGAAAGACGTCCGCCTCGTGGTGAAGAGTTTCCCGTTGCCGTCGCACAAGTTTGCCCAAAGCGCCGCCGTGGCGGCGTTGGCCGCCCTCAAGCAGGGAAAATTCTGGGAATACCACGACCAGCTCTTCGAGAATATGAGTTCCCTGAGCGACGAAAAGGTGCTCCAGATCGCCACGGGTCTGGGCCTCGATCTCGAGAAATTCCGCAGGGATCTGAAGGACGAAGACCTGAAGAAAGATATCGTCCGGGATGTGGCCGAGGGCAACGGGGCCCACGTCACGGGGACGCCGACCGTCTTTGTGAATGGGAAGCTTCTCAGAACCCAGACCGCTGCGGGACTTCAGGGCGCCATCGACGAGGTCCTCGCTAAGAAATAGCTTGGCCGAGGAACCCTACTCCACCACCTGGCCCAGCCGGTCGAGTCCGTAGCCGCCCAGTCCCTCGAGTTCCCGCCGGAAGGCGGCCGACCGGAGTACCTCGGCCAGGGCCTGGAACCGCGGGGTCCCCAGGTCGGCCTGGCGGACCACCAGGTCGAGTTCCTCGGTCTGGAGGGGCACAAACTCCACCCCGGAGGCCTCGGCCGCGGACTTCTCGTTCCCCAGACCCAGGTCGGCTTCGCCCCGGCCCACGGCGGAGGCCACGGCCAGGTGAGAGGGCAGTTCCCTCTCGTACCCGGGGGGTGGAGCCAGGCCCAGCAGGGTGAGCCTTCCGTCGAGGAGCACCCGGATACCGCTCCCCTTCTCGCGGTTGGCCAACCGGAGGTCCTGGCGTCCCAGGGCCTCCCACCCGGCGATGCCCAGGGGGTTGCCCCGGTGTACGTAC
>JAHFSN010000505.1 GCA_023265735.1 Spirochaetaceae bacterium
GGCCTGGGGTACCTGGTGACCCTGCAGCTCCAGCTCGACTGGGGGTGGCCGCCGGCCCTGGCGGCCCTGGGGATGCTGCCCCAGGTGGTGGTGCTCCTGGCCGGCGGAGCCTTCGTCGACCCGTTCGTGAAGCGGGTGGGGTTCGACCGGGCCGCGGGAATGAGCGCCCTGGCCGTGGTGGGGGGCCTAGCCGTCTACGGGCTCCTGGGCCGGTTCGGCTACCCCTGGGTCGCCGTGGCCCTGGCCCTGGAGGCCGCCGGCCTGCGGGTGGTGGGCGTGGTGGCCGCCACCAACGTGATGCGGGGCCTCCCGGCCCACCGGACCACCCTGGGGGCGGCCCTCACCGATACGGTCACCCAAATATCCGCCGCCGTGGGCCTGGCCGTGGCGGGCACCCTTCTGGCGGTGCTGTTCCCCGGCGACCTCGCGGCAGGCTGGACCGCCGCCCAGACGGGCCAGTTTCGGGACGCCCTCACCATCGCGGGCCTGGCCCTGACCGCGGGGGCGGCGGCCTTGGTGGGGTGGGGAATGGCGCGACTTCTCTCCACCCGGTAGACCTCATCAATTTGACTTTTGGCTCGAGTTTATGCATATAAAAATCATGAAAACCATCCTGTATCATTATTCCGCCACAGGAAACTCGCTCACGTTTTCCAGGCAGCTCGCCCAGGAATTGGGGGACACGACCCTTCTCCCCTTGGCCTCCTTCCGGAAAGGGACGAAACCTGAGGCCGAACGAGTGGGAATCCTCTTTCCCATCTATGCCTGGGGACCGCCCCGGACGGTGGACGAGTTCCTTCAGAACCTCGACCTTTCGGACGCGAAGTACGTTTTTGCCGTAGCCAGCTGCGGGGGCACCTGGGGCAACACCCTGCGCCGGATCCGAAAGACCCTGCGGCGGAAGGGGAGCGACCTCAACGCGGGATTCGCGGTGGCGTCCCGGGGCTACCTCAACCTGAGCAAACCGGGAGCCAAGAAGAGTCCCCAGGAAAAAATGGTCGAGACGGTAAGCAAACTCTCCGGGCCCCGGCCCAAGACCGACCAGGAAAGGCTGCCCGAGATTTTGGAGGTCCTGCGTTCCGGGAAGAACGCCAAACCCGAACGGGGCAAACTTTGGGGCTCCCTGCTGGGTAGCTTCTTCCATGATATGGCCACGCCCATGCTCGCCAAAAGCGACAGCGGCTACAGCGTCACGGACGCCTGCACCGGCTGCCGAACCTGCGCCCGGGTGTGCCCCCGAGAAAACGTGACCCTGGCCGCAGGCCGTCCGGTATGGAACCACGACTGCGATTCCTGCGGCGCGTGCCAGGGCTGGTGCCCCGAGGCGGCCATCCTGACCGCAGGAAATCTGTCGGCCACCCGCAAGCACCACCCAGGGGTCTCGTTGTCGGATTTTCTGCTCCGGTAGGCCGCTTGGCGCCCGGCCATCCCTTGGTGCGAAAAATTCTCAAAATTCTTCGAATCCTTTTGCATCCCTAGCGGCACGTACTCTCCGACGCCCCAGAGGCGCAAGGAGAAGGAAATGGCTTTGAAAAGGAATGTCCCCGGCGGGGAACGCATCGTTCGGATCGTGGCCGGGCTGGCCGTGGCGGCCGCGGGGGCCTGGTGGCTGGCCTCGGGGAACCTGTGGGGGGGATTGCTGGTCATCGTTTCCGGTCTGGGCTTCGGCGCCACCGGGCTCGTGGGCTGGTGCCCCCTGTGTGCTATGGTGGGACGAACCTTGCCCAAGGCCGACACTGTGGTGAAGGTGGCCAAGCTGTAGGGAGACGATGACCGCAACCGAACAGGAACTCGACCTTGTGAACCGGGCGGTGGCCGGTGACTCCGACGCCCTCCAAGCCGTGATCCGGCTCTGGGGGCCCCGGGTCCGCCGGTTCGCCGGCCGCCTGTGCCCGGCCACCGAGGTCCTCGACGCTGTCCAAGAGACCCTCGTCCTCCTGGCCCAGAGGATCCACACCCTCCGGGCGGCCGAGGCCCTCACGTCGTGGAGCTTTCAGGTGGTCAAACGCCAGTGCGTGAAGGCCTTCTCCCAGCTCCGGCGCGACACGGCCCTGGTGAGGACCCTGGGGGTCCTCGACGAACACCCCGACGACGACCCGGGCCGCCAGCTCCTCATTGGCGAACTGGCCCGGGTGCTGGCCACCCTGCCCCCCACCGACGGCCAGATCCTCACCCTCCGGGACCTCGAAGGCCTTTCGAGCCGCCAGGCGGCCCAGAGGCTGGGCGTCCCCGAAGCCGTCGTGAAGAGCCGCCTTCACCGAGCGCGCACTCGCCTGCGAAAGCAGATGCTCGCGTCGCCGCTCGTCAAAACCCTCCAGGGAGCCTAGAGACAGCCTAGAGAACCATGCCGCCGGAGACTTCGATTCTCTGGCCATTGACCCAGCGGTTGTCGTCGGAAAGGAGGGACGCGATCATGGGGCCGATGTCGTCGGGTTCACCCACCCGGCCCAGGGCCGTGTTCGCCGCGATCTGGCGGTTCACCTCGGGGTTGTCGCGGACCATGCCCCCGCTGAAGTCGGTGGCGATGGCGCCGGGGGCCACGGTGTTCACGGCGATGCCCCGGGGTCCCAGTTCCTTGGCCAGGTAGCGGG
>JAHFSN010000506.1 GCA_023265735.1 Spirochaetaceae bacterium
CCCCAAACCCTTGTGGTTTGCTTTGAGCGTGAGAAAGACTTTACAGCCATTCCCACCAATGTGTCAACCAGATTTCTCAACTCACGCTGATTTTTTTGGTCAGACCCATCGTCATCCCCCGGTCAGGCTGCCCTGGCCCCTGGACGACGAACGTGACATTACCAAACCCCTCCCCCTCAAGTCAACTCCCTTCACCTAACTTTTTCTTCATCTGTACTGGTGAAAGCTCGGGCGTTGCGGGCCGCTTCAGCCCAAGCGGTCCGCCCGCTCGGGGGGTGGGCGGGGGCCCACTGGCTTTCACCGAAATCAGGGGCCACGGGCCACCGGCGTGCCGTGGCCCCTGATTTCGGATTGACCTTCGTCCAATGGACGGAGCGCGGGGGTCGCCCCCCCTTCCCTCGTTGTCTATAATAGAAGCATGAGCGACGAGACGCCGACGTACCGCGCCTGCCTCACCTGCGGCAGGTGGATGCCTTTGCAGGGTGACGCCAAACAGGTATACTGTTCGCCGGAGTGTTCGCGAGAGAACCTCCGGTGTCCCGTCTGCGGCCGGTATTTCGAGGCCAGCACGGGGGTTTATCCAAACGACGGCCCGCCGGTCTGCTCAGAGGACTGTGCCCGGGACGACCACCAGTACGATTCATTGTTCAAGGAGTCCCCATGAAACTCGTGTTCCTCGGTCCCCCCGGCGCAGGGAAGGGTACTTTGGCTGCCCTGGCCAAGGACGCCTTCGGCATTGTCCATATCTCCACGGGGGATATCTTTCGGTTCAACATCAAGAATGGGACGCCTTTGGGTCTGAAGGTGAAAGCTATTCTCGATTCGGGCGGTTTGGTTCCCGATGAGACCACCATTGAAATTGTGAAGGACCGTCTGGCCCAGCCGGACTGTGCTCCAGGGTTTCTGCTGGACGGCTTTCCTCGAACGGTCAACCAAGCCGAGGCCCTCGCCGGCTTCGCTCAGCTCGAAGCCGTGATCAATTTTAAGCTGGCCGACGCCCAGATCATTGCCCGACTTTCGGGGCGACGGGTCTGCAAGGTCTGCGGTACGGGTTTCCACCTCACGTCGCTGCCCCCCAAGAAGGCGGGGGTCTGCGACAAATGCGGCGGAGAACTGATCCAGCGCAAGGACGACGAACCAGCCTCCATCGCCGAAAGGCTCAAGGTCTATGCCGAAAACACCCAGCCCCTCATCGATTGGTACAAGGCCAAAGGCCTCTTGAAGAACATCGACGCGGCGCCCTCCCCCGAAGTCATCCTCAAGGATCTCAAGAAGGTCCTGAAATGAGCCGGCCATGGACGCGATAGTCACTGTTGTTGGAAAGGACCAGATGGGGATCATTGCGGGGGTCACCCATGAGCTCAGCCAGGCGGGGATCAACATCCTCACCATCAGCCAGACCATCCTCGATGAATACTTCACCATGATCATGAAGGTCGATCTAGGCCAAATGCTCCTGGCCCGCCAGGAACTGAACGCCCGGCTCGAGACGGCGGGACTGCGCCTCGGAGTCCAGATTACCCTCATCCATGAAGACGTCTTGAAGGCCATGCACAGAATTTAGTTTCCCCCCTCAGTTTCCGGATTTCGTTCTGATCGGAGAGCCTTGTCGACAACTCTCGGCGACGAGATGGGGGACGCAGCCGGCTGAAACGGGGCCCCGCGCCCCGTTTCAGCCGGCGTCGCTGGGACCCGCAGCTCGGCGCCGAGTCAAAGTAGGAAAAAGAGATGATCTACACACAGAAAGAGATCGAAGAAACCATCACCATGTTCCGGAGCCAGAAACTCGACATCCGGACCATCACCATGGGCATCTCGCTTCGGGACTGCGCCTCCGATTCGGGAGAAACGGCCCGGAAGCGCATCTACGACAAGATCTGCCGGCTGGCCGAGAAACTCGTGGTAACCGGCGAGGCCATCACCCTGGAATATGGAATTCCCATCATCAACAAGCGGATCTCCGTGACCCCCATCGCCATGGTGGCCGAGTCTTCGGGCGAGAAGAACTACACGGCGTTCGCCAAGACCCTCGACGCGGCGGCCAAGACCGTCGGCGTCAATTTTCTGGGAGGGTTCTCGGCCCTGGTTCAGAAGGGTTACACCCGGGGCGACCGCGCTCTGATCCGGTCCATTCCCCAGGCTCTCGCCGAGACGGACCGGGTTTGCGGTAGCGTCAACGTGGGATCGACTTCGGCGGGGATCAACATGGACGCCGTCCGGCAGATGGGTTTTGTGGTGAAGGCCCTGGCCCAGAGGACCGCCGACCACGGGGGACTGGGCTGCGCGAAGCTTGTCGTTTTTGCCAACGCCGTCGAGGACAACCCCTTTATGGCCGGGGCATTTCATGGGCCCGGAGAGCCCGAGTGCGTCATCAACGTGGGGCTGTCGGGCCCGGGGGTCATCAAGAGCGCCCTGGAAAGGGTTCGGGGCGCCCGGTTCGACGAGGTGGCCGAGACCATCAAGCGCACGGCCTTCAAGATCACGCGTATGGGAGAGCTCGTGGCCCGGGAAGCGAGCCGCCAGCTGGGTGTTCCCTTTGGCATCATTGACCTCAGTCTCGCGCCGACGCCCGCCGTGGGGGACTCGGTG
>JAHFSN010000507.1 GCA_023265735.1 Spirochaetaceae bacterium
CAGTCGATGCCCACGGCCCGGAGGACCAGGATGGACGCGTCGCGCATCTTCTGGTATTCCCGGTCGCTCAGGGTTTGGATGGGGGCGATGGTGATCGAGTCGCCCGTGTGGACGCCCATGGGGTCAATGTTCTCGATGGAGCAGACGACGATGGCGTTGTCGGCCTTGTCGCGCATCACCTCCATCTCGAATTCCTTCCAGCCCAAGAGGCTTTCCTCGACCAGACAGGAGTGAACGGGGGACTCGGCCAGGGCCCGCTCCAGCAGGGCCTTGAAGTCTTCGGAATTGCGGGCGATGGCCCCGCCCATGCCGCCCAGGGTGAAACTGGGCCGCAGGATGAGGGGGAACCCGGGGTCGACCTCGAGGGACTTGGCCTCGTCGTAGCTGTGGACGAGCTTGGACCGGGGGCTCTCGAGGCCGATTTCGGCCATCTTGGCCTTGAACAGGCCGCGGTCCTCGGCCACCCGGATGGCGTCGATGTTGGCGCCGATCACCTCGACCCCGTACTTCTTCCAGATGCCCTTCTCGTGGAGGCTGAGGGCTAGGTTGAGGGCGGTCTGGCCGCCCATGGTCGAGATGACGGCGTCGGGCCGCTCCTTCCGGAGAATCTCCTCGGTGTATTCGGCGGTGAGGGGTTCCATGTAGACCGTGTCGGCCAGCCCGGGGGTGGTCATCACCGTGGCGGGGTTGGGGTTCACCAGGATGACGGTGTAGCCCTCTTCCTTGAGGGCCTTTACGGCCTGGCTTCCCGAGTAGTCAAACTCGCAGGCCTGGCCGATGACGATGGGGCCGGAACCGATCAGGAGGATTTTCTTCAGGTCTTTTCTGGCGGGCATGTCGTCTCCTATGAGGTTCGGGCGGGAATGGCGTCCAGGAAGGATTGGAAGATCCAGGTCGAATCGTGGGGCCCGGGGGCCGCTTCGGGGTGGAATTGGGCGCACTTGGTGTTGATCGTCTTGTGGTAGACGCCTTCGATGGTCCCGTCGTTGGCGTTGCGGAACCAGACGCCCAGGTCGGAGGGAAGAGACGCCTCATCGACGGCGAACCCGTGGTTCTGGGTGGTCACGAAGACCTTGCCCGTCAGTTCGTCGCGGACGGGGTGATTGACCCCGTGGTGCCCGAACTTCATCTTGTAGGTCTTGGCTCCGAGGGCGAGGCTGATCAGCTGGTGGCCCAAACAGATACCGAAGACGGGCAGCGTTCCCAGCAGGCTCTTGATAAGGGCAATCTGGTCGTCGAGGACGGCCGGGTCTCCCGGACCCGACGAGTAGAGCACGGCGTCGGGTTTGTGGGCCAGGAGCTCGTCCCGGGTCACCGAATCGGAGACCACCGTCACCTTGGCGCCCCGGCCGGCGATCTCGCGGACGATGTTCATCTTGATCCCGGAATCGACGAGGACCAGGTGCGGCGACCCCGCAGGGTTGAAGACCGCAGGAGCGCGCGTGCCCACTTCGTCGGCCAGGTTGCAGCCTTCCATGGGGGGAAACGCGTCGAGGTAGGCCCGGGCGAGGGCAAGGTCCTGGGCAGAAGGTTCCCGGCCCTGGATCTGGACGAGGACACCCGCCTGGGCGCCCTTCTCCCTCAGTCGAAGGGTGAGCCGCCGGGTGTCGATGCCCGTCAGGAGGGGGGTATCGTGCTTCTCCAGGAAGGCGTCGAGGGTCACCCGACCGGCGGGAACCGGGCCTTCGTAGTACGCCCGGGCCACCATGCCCGCGCACTTGACCTTCATCCGGCTCACGCCCTCTTCGGGACCGATCTCGGACCACTCGTCATCGCATCCGTAGTTCCCCACGTGCGGGTAGGTCATCACGATCACCTGGGCCGTGTAGGAGGGGTCGGTCAGGGCCTCGTGGTACCCCACCATGGCCGTGTTGAAAACCACCTCACCGGCCGCTTTACGGTCAGCTTGGCCGGGCCGCAGATCCGTCGCCCAGGGTGCCGGCGCTCCGAATCCGGTGCCGGCAAACGCGGTCCCGTCGTGCAGGATCAAGCAGCAGTTGGTTTTCATGGGGGAAAGACCTCTCGCGTTGTCAGGTTAAAAAAAAACCGGCTATCAGCCGGTTTTGCTCAAAAAAGGAAAGACTTCCGGGGAAGGATTTGAACCCTCACAAACAGATCCAGAATCTGTGGTGCTACCATTACACTACCCGGAATCGATCTCACGCGGCTAAAATATCCGGAACTCTGGAGCGTGTCAAGCTTTCCGGACGGGGGACCCACGAGTCCCCCTGACCCATGGGCGAAACTACCGAATCCGCTTCTTGTGGCGGTTCTTTCTCAGCTTCTTCTTGCGCTTGTGGGTAGCGATTTTCTTTTTCTTTCGTTTGCGACCGCAGGGCACCTTGGAACTCCTTCGTAGGACAGTCCAGCGATATTACCACCAGCTAGGCGCGTTGGTCAATGACCATTCCCCAAGGTTTGCCCGTAACTCCTCGGGTTTCTCGGGATCGTACCAGTGTACCCCGGGGAGCGACCGGAAAAAGGTCAGCTGGCGCTTGGCGTAGTGGCGGGAATTCTGGGCGATCTGGCGGCGAACTTCGTCCCGGCTTCCCTCGCCGGTGATCACCCAGGGGAACCATTCG
>JAHFSN010000043.1 GCA_023265735.1 Spirochaetaceae bacterium
CCGGCGTTTCCCGGGGAACCCCGGTTTCCGGCGTTGAGAACCTTCCCCTAGCCGGAGAGGCGCTGACGCTCCCCGGGGAACCTCGGCCGGCGATCAGGAGCGCTCCCAGCCGCGTCCCGAAGTCGGACATCCAGGCCAAGGTGGCCCCCGAAAGCCTGGGCGCCACGGAACGCCTGGGGGAGAAGGGGCCCGTGCGGCCCTCTGGGAACAGAGCCCGGTTCCACATTCGGTTCGACCGCCAACGCGGCGAGCTGAAGAAACTTCTCGAAGCCCTGGACTTGCCGCCCGGGGCCCCGGGCGATCCCGCCCCTCCCGGCGAGGCGGAGGCTCCCCGGCGTCCCCAAAGACGACTGCTGTGGCTAGTTCTGGGGATCGTGACTTTGGCGGTCCTGGTCTTCTGGGCCGTCCACGGAGAGAGTTCGCCCCCGCCTCAAGCCCCGGGACTCCCCTTCGTCCAGACTCCTGCAACGCCGGAAACGGGCCTCGACGTCCGACTCGAAGCGGAAGGCTGGTTTTGGTATCCCCGCAGCGGTGAATCGCTCTGGCGGCTGTACCTCGCCCGCCACGACCTGGCCGGTCACGCCGTCCTCACGTGGGAGGAGTTTCAGGCCGAGGTCCTGGCCGCCAATCCCGCGATGACCAAGGCTGATCTGGTGTTTCCCCGCCAGAGGATCCGTTTCAGTCCTTGACCCGTCGGCGGCCAAACGTTTAGGCTGGCCGCGTGATCCGTCCCTCCTGCCTTTCCGCCTTTCTTGGTTTCCTACTGGCCCTTGCCCCGGTTTACGGAGAGGCCCCAGACCTGGTGCCGGAAGCGCGTTCCGCGGTTCTTCTGGATCAACTTTCGGGCCGGGTGCTGTTTCAGAAGGACCCTCGCCTTGCCATCCCGTCGGCGTCTTTGACCAAACTCATGACCCTCCATTTGGTGTGGCGAGCCCTCGAGGCGGGACGAATTCACCCCCAAGACTTAGTTCCCGTCACCGACGAGACCACGGGGCGGGCGGTGCCTCCCGGTTCGAGCCTGATGTTTCTGGCCCCCGGCCAGCGCGTCACCGTCAAGGAACTGATGCTCGGACTGGCCGTCGACTCAGGGAACGACGCGGGAATGACCCTGGCCAGGTTCCTAGCCGGGGACGAGCGGGCCTTCGTGGCCTCGATGAACACCGAAACTCAGGCCCTGGGCATGGGCCAAACGGTCTTTGTTGATTCATTCGGCTACGATTCCCGGAGCACCACCACCGCCTGGGACTTCGCCCAATTCAGCCGCCGGTACCTCTCGGCCCATCCCCAGGCGGTGTCCCTTATCCACAGTGTCCGAAAGTTTGCGTTCCCCCTCGACGCCAACCGGGCCCCGGGTGACCGGCGCAAGGCCCAGACCATCGTCCAAGCCAACCGGAACACACTTCTGGACAGCTATCCTGGCGCGGATGGACTCAAGACGGGCTTCATCGAGGAATCGGGTTACAACCTCGCTGCCACGGCGGTTCGCGGAGACCAGCGGCTGGTGGCGGTGATCCTCGGGGTCCAGGCCAAGGACGAACCCACGGGAAGCCGACGCCGCGCCGTGGCCGGGGGGCGGCTGCTGGACTATGGTTTTGCCACCTTCCCCCTGCGCCCCCTTCCACTGCCCGTGTTGAAACCCGTCCGGGTGTGGTTTTCAGCCCCCGGCTCGGTGATCCCGGCACCGTCGGGTCCGACCGTGTATCCCCTGGCCCAGGGGGAGCTGGGGGGCATCGATGTGCGGATCGACGGCCCCCTCGAGGTCGAGGGACCGATAGCCCCGGGGACCATCGTGGGGCGAATCGTGTGGTCAAAGGCGGGTCAGGATTTCTATGGCATTGACCTGAAATCCGTGACGAACACCGAGGACGCCCCCTGGTGGGTGACCCTCTGGGACCACGTAGTCCTGTTCTTCCGCGGGCTTATGGGCGTCGCGCCGCCCAGGACTGCCTCTCCCCATACGTAATCAGAAAGTCGCCGCGGGACTCAAATCCCAGGTTTCGGTAGAGACCCAGGGCGGCACCGTTCTCCTTCTTCACGAACAGGCAGCACCCCTTCCCTTCCTCGGCTAGGAGACCGACGAGGTACGCCATCAGCCGCTTCTGAAGACCAAGCCGCCGGTAGTCCATCCGGGTATAAACGCCCCCGATCTGGGCCCAGCGATCCGTGAGGGCGTTGGTTCCCGCCTTGGCCAGCGGCTGACCGCCGTCCCAGAGCGCCACCAGCCTCTGCCGATGAATCAGATGACCCCAGTGAAGACGGCTGGCCACGGGATGAAACTCCGAAGGATCGAAGAGCACCTCTTCCTTCTCGTAGGCCTCGTGGAGGGGGAACACGGTGTCGGCCTCCCGGGGTTCCACGGGGCGGAGCTCACCTCGACCGTCGGGAACCGCCAAAGGCCCGGCGGGACGAGCCATAAACTCGTAGTGAACCCGGTGCAGAATCCGGGAAGCGGGCATCAGGGGTTCGGTGAAGTTCACCCAAGCCGAGGGACCCATGAGGCACCAGGCCGTGCCGACGCGGTCCAGGAGGCCCTTGGCCTCGTGACCCAGGGCCCGCTCCTCGGACAGCCACACTGGGTAGACGACCCCTCCCGACCGGATCCCTAGGGCGGCCCTCTCCCCCGCGCACCACAGCTTCATGTCCTGGTGGGCCAAGAGACCGGTGGTCAGGGGCTCGAGATTCCTCAGCCAGTCGGGAAAGGTTCCGTGACGTGGCGCCGCCCACTCGCTCGGAGCCACGGGTCACCGGCCTTGGCTGGGAAAATCCCCAAACCGAAATGGAAGGCGGCCGGGCGGAACGATCTCGCCGGCCAATGCAGCCGCGGCCACATCGAAGGCCTCCGCGTTGGTTCCGTACACCGCGATGGCGGCCCTCACCCAGGGAACTTCCTTCAGGTACACCGGCGAGAGCACCGAAACCACGGCCAGTTTGTCGCGGTAGGGTTCCAGGGCCCTCAGGTAACCCAGTCCTCCGGGGGTCGCCAGGACAAAGACCAGGCGTTTCGCGGCGGCGGCCCGGGCCACGATGGCGGCCCTGACCTCGGGGTCCGAGCCAAAATAGTCGTAGCCATACTCCATCACCGTGGCCCCGGGAAACCGGGCGAGGACGGGCTGGAAGGCCCCCGCGTAAGGAGTTATGACCAAGGGGGCCCCTGCCGCCGGCTTCCAAGGCAGGGTCTGGGCGGCGACCAGCGTCGCTCCCCGGGCCGTGGTCTGAAGGACGAAGGGTTCGGCGGCCGACGCCGGGATCGCCAGTTTCTTGGGATGCAGGACCAACGGAACGGCCCGGGGTCCCCGCAGTTCGCGCAGCTTCAGGACAAGGACGTGTTTGGCAGCGGCCTTAAGCCTCTCCAGGAACTCCGGGTCCTTCTGGGCCCGGCCCACCAGACCGTTCCAGGCCTCCAGCTGAGAGGCCGCGGGTTTGGAGAGCAGCAGCATGTCGTTCCCCGCCTCGAGGGCCTTTTGGGTCACCGTGGCGATGGTCCAGCCGCTGGGCCGAGCGCCCTCCATGAACAGATCGTCGGTGATGACCATCCCCTGGAATCCCAGGTCCTGGCGGAGCAGCCCAGTGATCAGCTCGGGGCTCAGGGATGCGGGGAGGCCGTTTCCCGAAACCTCCGGATACGCGATGTGGCCCGTCATAACGGCGCCCAGCCCCTCGGCGATGAGCATCTTGTAGGGGACGAGTTCCCGGCCTTCGATGGTGGCCCGGGTATCGTGGATCACGGGGAGGAGTCCGTGGCTGTCCTCGGCGGTGTTTCCATGGCCGGGAAAGTGTTTGGCGGTGGCGATGACGCCCTGGGACTCCAGGCCCCGGAAGTACGCCATGCCCAGCACCCCGGCTTCCAGGGGGTCCTGGGAAAAAGACCGGGGCCCGATGACGGTGTTGGCCGCGTTTGTGTAGAGATCGACCGACGGCGCGAAGTTCATGTTCACGCCCATTTCCCGCAGCTCGGCGCCCAAGATCTGGGCCGTCTTCCAAGCGTCGTAAGGGAGCCCCGAGGCCCCCAGGGAGAGGTTACCCGGGGTGGTGGTCGTCGTCCCCTTGATGTGCCGGACCCAGCCGCCTTCCTGGTCGGTGGCCACCAGGAGGGGAATGCGGAACCGGGTGCGCTGGGAAGCCGCCTGGAGGTCCGCCGAAGCCTGGGCCACCTGGGCGGGGGTCCCGGCATTCCAGCCGAAGTACTTGACGCCCCCGAGGGACCTGGCCTCCACCCAGTTCAGGATTCCGGCGTCGGGGATGGGGTCAGGAAAGGCCAGCATGAGCACCTGGGAGGCCAGTTCCGGCACCGTCATGGCGTCGACCAGTTCTTCGGCCAGGGGGCCCGGCTCCTTGGCATCCCAGAAGTCCAGCGCGTGGGCGGGGAGTTGAACCAAGACAAGCAGGAGCAGCAGGGTCGATCGCATAGGATTTCTTACCCGATCAGCCGTGAAATTTCCAGTGTTTTCCATTAGTCTTGCCCTATGCGTTCCCTCGCTGGACTCGTCCTTCTCCTCCTGGGGGGCTCCCTCTTCGCCCTCCGTCTGGAGCCCCTCCCCCAGGCCTCGGCCTGGCCCGCAGCCGGTTCGTCGCTGGACCGCGAGGGACTCATCGACCTGGCCCTGGTCCTTTCAGGAGCCCCCGATTCGTCCCTGGCGGCCTACAAGGCCCAGCTTTCCCGGTGGAGCGCCGAGTTTCGGTCCCAGGTCCGCCCCGAATGGGACGACGCCAAGAAGGCCGAGGCGCTGCTGCAGTCTCTCCATACCCACCTGACGGCCTATTCAACGTACCAAACCCGGCTCGACGTTCTGCTTGACCAGGGTACGTTCAACTGCGTTTCGTCGGCCGTAGCGTACATGATTCTGGGGAGGGATGCGGGCCTCGACGTCCAGGCCGTGGCCACCATCGACCACGCCTTCGCCCTGGTCCGCCTTCCGGGGGGACGCGCCGTCGACGTCGAGACAACGACGAGGTACGGCTTCGACCCCGGCACGAAGACCGAGTTCACCAACTCCTTCGGCCACACGGGGTTTGTGTACGTTCCCCCGGGCAACTACGCCCAGAGGAAGACCATCGGCGACCGCCAGCTCCTGGGTCTGCTGGTCCAGAACCGCCTGGTTGACTTCTGGACTTCCGGACGGCCCGAAGACGGCGTGGGCCCGGCCATCGACCGCTGGACCATCGAGGGGACCCCCGAGGCGTCGAAGACCCTGGTGGACAGCTTCGTCAACTACGCCTCGTGGCTGAACGACCGCCGGGACTACCTGGGCGGCCTAGCCCTCATCGATCCCATGGTCCGGTGGACGGGGCCCGGGGCGGACGCCAAAAAGCTTGTCGCCACGTTCGTGAACAACCAGGTCGCCGTCCTCCTCGACCGCCAAGACTGGGCCACCGCCGAGACGCTGACGGCCACCTGGCTGGACCGGGGCTTCCTCACAGCCGCCCAGGCCGCCGACGAGAGGGCCCTCATCGCCGACAACCGCCTGGCCAAGGCCGCCCGGTCGCTCCCGGCCGCCGACGCTGCCCAGCAGATCGAAGCGGCCTTCGCCCAGGGCCTCGTCCCCCCGGGGCGCCGGGCCGAGCTCCTGGCCTTTGCCTACGGCCAAGCCGCCCAAAGGGTGGCGAACGAAAAGGGCAACCGGGCGGCCTGGGAATACCTTGCGGGCCTGCCGGCGGCCCACCAGTCCCTCCCTGGGGTGGCCAAGGCGCGGGAGGTCTTCTCTTACAACTGGGGTGTCGATGTTCACAACCGGTTCGCCCAGCTCTGGAATTCGGGAAAGACGGCCGAGGCACGGCAGCTCCTGGCGGATGCCTTGAAGGAGATGCCGAACAACACGTTGCTGAAACGGGACTGGGACGCGAGCCAGACCAACTAGATTTTCTGGTTTTTTATGCACTTTTTATGCATTTTTTTCCATTTGATCTTGCCAGGACCCTGCCAAATTGCTAGAGTCACCCCATGAGAGGTCGGGACGAACGGCTGCGGGCCGTCAAGAAAGCCATTGCTCAGCACGGGGTCGCCAGCCAGGATGCGTTGATGGCGCTCCTGACCGCCGAAGGCTACGAAGTCACCCAGGCCACGCTGAGCCGGGACCTGCGGGCCCTGAGGGTGGGCAAGGTCAGCGCCCCCGACGGTTCCTACGTGTACACCCTGCCCGTGGAGTCCGACCGAAGCCGGGACGAGCTCATCCGGGACTTTCAGCGGGGGTACCTCAGCATGGAGTCCTCGGGGAACCTCGTGGTCCTCAAAACCCTTCCCGGCCACGCCCAAGCCACCGCCTGGGCCCTCGACAACCTCGAGGTACCCGGAATTCTGGGGACCGTGGCCGGCGACGACACCATCCTGATCATCCTGAAGCAGGGCTGCGACTTCGTCTCGCTCCAGCGGGATCTGCTGGTTCTGATGCCCGGGTGGGAAGCCTAGATGGACAGGCCCCGACCCCTGACCGAGGACGACCTCGACGCGATTGACACCCTGAGGCCCCACGACTGGCCTCCCTACCGCCGGACGTTTGAGCGGTACTTTGCCCTGGATTGCGTCCGCCCGTGGGCCTTCGGAGGTCCCGACGGCCTGGTGGCCATGGGAACCCTGATCGATTTCGGGAAAACGGGGTGGATGGCCCAGGTCATCACCTCGGCCCAGCGGAGGGGCCAGGGGTGGGGCAGCAAGATGGTCCGGTTCCTCCTCGACCAGGCCCAGGGGATGGGCATGCACACGGTGAGCCTAGTGGCTACGGAGCTGGGGTACCCCCTCTACGCGGCGGCGGGCTTTCGGGTCGAGGGCGAGTACGCCTTCTGGACCCGGTCCACCCCCGCCCCCGCGCTGCCGGAGGCGTCGGCGGAACTGAAGGCCTGGTCGGAGTCCTACGGGCCCCGCTGTTTGGTCCTCGACCGGAAGGCCTCGGGCGAAGGCCGTGCCCCCTACCTCCGTCACGACTGGTCCCAAGGATACGTTGTCCCCGGTGAGGGGTACTTTCTCCCCACGGTGGGCGAAGGGCTGGTAGTGGCGAAAAATCGCCGGGCG
Source organism: Spirochaetaceae bacterium (assembly GCA_023265735.1). Classification (GTDB taxonomy): domain Bacteria; phylum Spirochaetota; class Spirochaetia; order JABEVK01; family JABEVK01; genus JAIFLN01. The sequence goes on from JAHFSN010000043.1 coordinate 7,004, forward strand.
GGGGAGCCCCTCCTCCACCGGCGCATAGACGGAGCCAGCCGGGTGGTGGTGCCCCTGGAGAACTCATGGGCCCCCGTCCTTCTTTCGTCCCGGGGGTTTGCCCTCGAGAAGCGCATGCGCCGGATGGTGTGGGGCCGCAGTCTTCGGCGGCGGCCCGAGTGGGTGGGTTCCCGGATTGGCGGGAACCTCGGTTGAAACTGACAAGAGGAGAAAAGCACAGATGAAAGCGGCGGTTATCGGAGCCACGGGCTATACGGGAATGGTTCTTCTTCGCCTCCTCGAGGGACATCCTGAGGTCGACCAGATCCTGGCGGTTTCAAGCTCCAAACCGGGGGACCCGGTCAACGGAGAAGACCCCGGACTGGGCCCCCTCTCGGCCAAGTACGGCTCCACGGGGGGAAAGTACCTGTCGGTGGACCAGGCGGTTTCCGCGAAACCCGATGTGGTCTTCGCCGCTCTTCCCCACCTGGCCAGCGCCACGGTCTGCGGTCCGTTCTTCGGCAAGACCGTCGTCATCGACCTATCGGCTGACTTCCGGATCAAGGACAGGACCGTGTTCGCCCAGGCCTACGGTCAGGAACCTCCCCGGCCCGACCTTCTCGACCAAGCGGTCTACGGTTTGGCCGAATGGCACACCGAGGCCCTCCGGAAGGCCGACCTCATCGCCAACCCCGGGTGCTACACCACCTGTTCCCTCCTCCCCCTCCTGCCCCTGTACCGGGAAGGCGTCGTGGAGCCGCGGGTGGTGATCAACGCCCTGAGCGGCGTTTCGGGGGCCGGGAAGAAGGTGGAGCTCAAGTACCTGTTCACCGAACGGACCGAAAGCGTCCTGCTCTACAGCCCCGGCCGCAAACACCGGCATACCCAAGAGATCGAGGCCGAGCTCCGGTTCACCGACGCCTCGGCCCGGGTGCTCTTCAACCCCCACTTGGTGCCCCTCAAGCGCGGCATGGAGGCTACCTTGGTGGTCGACCTCAAGCCGGGGAAGACCCTGGCCGACGCCGAACGGGCTTGGGCCGCCGCCTACCCGGACCGGCCCTTTGCCCGGTATGTGGGCAGCCGGATTCCTGCGTCGGCCGAGGTGTGGGGCTCCAACCGGTGCGACTGGGCGGCCGTCCAAGAAGGCGACAGCCTCATCGTATCGAGCGTTTTGGACAACCTTGTGAAGGGGGCCTCGGGCCAGGCCGTCCAGAACATGAACCTGAGGTTTGGCCTTGCGGAGACCGCGGGCCTTTCGGTCACCAACTTGTTCTAGGACCACCCGAAGGAGAGGAACGATGGTCATTGTGAAGATCGGAGGGGTGGTGGCAACGGACCCCTCGCTGCTGGCCGCGCTGCTGTCGGACTTTGCCGCCTTGGCCCGAAAGGACCTGGTACTGGTCCACGGCGGCGGCAAGGAAGTCACGGCGGTGAGCGAGACATTTGGGTACCAAGCCGAATTCCGCGATGGCATCCGGCTCACCAGTCCGGCCGAGATGGACGTGGTCGACATGGTCCTCGGCGGCAAGATCAATATCAGCCTCGTGCGCCGCGCCCGGGCCGCAGGTCTCGACGCGGTCGGTCTGGGCGGACAGGACGGCGGGCTGTTTGTGGGCCAGGCCCGGGTGTTTGACGGCCGCGGCGAAAGCCGAACGGGTCAGGTGACGTCGGCGAACCCCCGGCTCCTGGAACTCCTGACATCGGCCGGCTACTTCCCCATCGTCCACTCGACGAGCATGAGCCCCTCGGGCGTCGGCCTCAACATCAACGCCGACGAGGCCGCCCAAGAACTGGCCATGGCCAGCCGGGCCGAGGCCCTGGTCTACATCAGCGACATCGCGGGTGTCCTCCAGGAGGGACGCGTCCTTCCCCGGCTCGACCAATCCTCGATGGAGGCCCAGATCGCCAGCGGTGTCATCGGCGGCGGCATGGTCCCCAAGGTCCGCAGCGCCCGGCAAGCGGTGGCCGCGGGCGTCGGCAAAGTCGTCATCGGCGGCTTCAAGGCGTCGGGTGACCTGCAAAGACTCCTATCGGGAGCCTCTGGAACGACCATCATTTAAGGAGACCCCATGTCCTCACTGCAGAAAACGGACCCCATCGTCCACCAGCCTCCCTTTCCCAAGAATTACGCCGACGCCTTCCTGGTCCTCGACCACGGCAAGGGCACCGAAGTCTGGGACAAGGCCGGAAACCGGTACCTCGACTTCACGGGCGGCATCGCGGTCAACGCCCTGGGACACGGACGCAAAGACCTGGCCCAGATTGCCCGCAAGCAGATGGAGAAGCTCACCCACGTCTCCAACCTCTACACCACCGAGCCTGCCCTCGAACTGGCGGCCAAACTGGTGGCCACGGGCAGCTTCGCCGCCGTCCACTTCGGCAACTCGGGGACCGAGGCCAACGAGGCGGCCCTCAAGTACGCCCGGGTCTACGCCCTGCGGACCAAGGGCGAGGGCCACCACAAGTTCCTCAGCTTCACCGGGGCCTTCCACGGACGAACCCTGGGGTCCCTGAGCCTCACCCCCACCGAAAAATACCAGAAACCCTACCACCCCCTCCTCCCCGGGTGCGAGACGGCGATCTACAACGACGTGAAGACCCTGGCC
>JAHFSN010000508.1 GCA_023265735.1 Spirochaetaceae bacterium
CGGCATCACTCCCTGGGTGACCCTGTTCCACTGGGATCTCCCCCAGGCGCTGCAGGACAAGGGCGGCTGGGCCAACCGCACCACGGTCGACGCCTTCGTCGCCTACACCGACTTGGTGACCAAACGCTACGCCGGCCAGGTGAAGCACTGGATCACCATCAATGAACCCTGGGTCCACTCGTTCTGCGGCCACCAGTTCGGGGTCCATGCCCCGGGGCTCAAGGACCTGAAGACCACCTTGGCCGTGGCCCACCACCTGATGCTGGCCCACGGCCGGGCCGTCCCCGTCATCCGGGCCAACGTTTCCGGGGCCCAGGTGGGGCTGTCCAACAACCTCGACTGGATCGAGCCCGCCAGCGACCGACCCGAAGACCACGCCGCAGCCCAGCGCCACGACGGGGCCTTCAACCGCTGGTTCCTCGACCCCCTCTTCAAGGCCTCGTACCCCCAGGACATGGTGGACTGGTACGGTCCCCTCATGCCCGACGTCCGGACGGGAGACCTTAAGGAAATGTCCGCCCCCACCGACTTCTTGGGAGCCAACTACTACACCCGGCGGCTGATGGCCCACGATCCGGCGGGCCGCGGCACCGAAGGCCGCACCTTCTTGGCCGCCAAGCAGGTCTACCGGTCCTTCGTCCCACGGGGCCACTTCGACGAGTGGGAGATCTTCCCCGAAGGCCTGTACCGGCTCATGGTCCGCCTCAAGCAGGACTACGGAAACCCGTCGCTCATCATCACCGAGAACGGCACCACCCTCCCCGACGAGGTGGGCGCCGACGGCATGGTCCACGACGGCACCCGGATCCGCTACCTGGCCCGCCACGCCGCAGCCCTTCACGACGCTATTGCCGACGGGGTGAAGATGAAGGGCTATTTCGTGTGGTCGTTTATGGACAACTACGAATGGGGTTTTGGGTTCACCAAGCGCTTCGGCCTGGTCCACGTCGACTACGCGACCCAGACCAGAACGATCAAGGACTCGGGTTATTGGTATGCGGAGACGGTGCGAAGGAATGGGTTTCCCATCAGTGCCGCCAACCATTTCAGTCTGACCTAAGGCTTGGATCTCGGCTCAAGCTGCCGGCGCGTCTTGAGCCTGGACATGGGCCCATGTCCAGGGTTTCCCATCTCCCCCGTTTTTCCTCTACGGTTGGTCTTCTCTTCAGAAAATTGAACCGCCCGCTTCGCTCAAGACGCCAAGACGCGAAGACCGAAAAAGGCGTCCGGACAGAGGCGACTCCGAGTCGGCCCAATGTCTTCTTTGCGTACTTTGCGTCTTGAGGGAGCGTAGCGACCGGGCGGTGAACCTGAGGAGTGGAAGAGAACCCACGGAAGAGAAGGCGGGAGAGAATGGGGCTGAGTTGCTTTTTCTTCCTCCGAAGAATTCACAGAGGGAACACGTCGCTTCCTGCAAAAGTCTCTCCGGAACACTCCCGAGTGTGTCAGAGGCACTCCGGAGTGTCTCCCAGAGACTATCGAGTGCGTCACTGGCTGTCCGGAGTATGTTCAAGAGACTCCGGAGTCTGAACGAGATCCTCCAGAGTGTGACTGAGGGACTCGTGAGTCTGTCCACGAGACTCCGGAATCTGATGGAGAGACTCGGGAGTCTGTCCGAGGGACTACCGAGTGTCCCGGAGAGACTCCCGAAGGTGTCCGGACAGTGGCGACTCCGAGTCGGACCCATGTCTACTTTGCGTACTTTGCGTCTTGAGGGAGCGTAGCGACCGGGCGGTGAACCTGAGGAGTGGAAGAGAACCCACGGAAGAGAAGGCATCACTCCGCTTTCCTTGAAAGGTCGAGAGCTAGAAATACTGCTTCCAGCAGGCCTTGAGGAACTCCTGATACGCGGGGTGGTCCCAAAGGTCGGAGGTGTGGCCAGGCATGACGTAGACCACCCTGCCCTTGCCGGCGGTTCGCGTCCAGCCGGCTAGGTACTTGGTTCCCTCATACTCGTATTCAAGAAGAGGCTCCACGGGGGCCAGCATCGCGAACTGGTAGGGCTCGTCGGTAAAGGTCCAGCCGGGAACGCCGAGGCCCTTCGGCGCAAACGTCAACGGCGCGGCCGGGGGGTGGCTGAGGAACTTTCCGCCGATGAGGGCCGCCAGTTCGGGACGGGCCTGGAGGGAGATGCCGTGGTGGAGGACCAGCAGCCGCCCTCCTCCCTCGACGCCTTCCACCAGGCATCGGGCCGCCAGGTCGGAGATGGGCTTGTCCCATTCGTCGACCAACGAGATCACGGTCCCCTCAAAACTGCCGTCCCACTCGGACGCCTCGATCTCCCTCACCTGGGGCCACAGAGACAGGATGGGACGGCGGTAGGTTTCCCAGGGGTGCCAGGGAGCATTCACCGAGGTCTTCAGCAGGGTCACCACGGCAGGGCCTCCCCGTCGGGTCCCCGGAACTCCGGGTGGGGTCCCGACACCGAGCCGAACCTCTCCACGTTGGCGATGAGCCTGTCGGCGGCCTCGGCCGGAGTGAGGGCCCCGGTGGTGTCCTCGTGTCCCTGCATGAAGGTCCGCACGTGACCCGGGTGGACCACGAGCACCCGTCCGCCCCGGGGCCGGAGGAGGTTGT
>JAHFSN010000044.1 GCA_023265735.1 Spirochaetaceae bacterium
GTGGTCATGGTGGCTTTGCTGGGGTATTCGGTGTGGTCCATCGTGGCCCACTAGAATCCTCGCTCAGAAAGAGCTGACGTTGGGGCTTGGCCCTCGAACCTCCCCGGGTCTAGACGGTCAGGGTCTGGCGCGATACCTTCGGGGTGCTCGGATCGACGAGCAGCACCTTCACCAGCCTCGAAGGAGAGTGAAATGTCTCGACGACCCGACCTTCTCTGGATTCTCTTGCTGTGCTTCGTTCTGACACCTCCCGCCCACGCCGATTTGGGTGATCTCAAGAAGGGTGTGGAACACGAGGAAAAGGAAACCAAGGACAAGAAGGCCGAGACGCCCGCTCCGCCCCCGGAAGAGAAACCCAAGACGGAAGCCGAACTTGCCCAGGAGCGAGAGCAGAACCAGTTTTGGGCGATGATTTTGGGCATCCTGGGCCAAGCCTGGTTCAATCACAACCTTTCGGTCTCCTACGACGACTTCCCCTACGCCCATGGGCCGCAATTCCTCTCCTATCGGACACCGCTGTCCGACCAAGGCGAGGCTCCCTGGAAGTTCTATCGGTTCGACGTGTCGGCGGAAGATTGGTACGCCGGTTCCATGGGCAATGGCTTCCGGGTCGCCCTCAGGGGAAAGGTCATCCCCTTCCTGGGTCCGGAATTGGAGACGACTCACCTTTGGGACGGACAGAATACCCTTGGGAACACGCTCCTGGGGGCCAACCTCAGCCTGTTCCAGACCGACCTTCTTTCGGTGGACACCTACGTCCAGGCCGCCTGGCTCTCCGGGGTCCTCGAGCGGTCAGGTGCCGCCGTCGGCCTGTCGTTCCAGTCCTATCCGTTTCCGCCCCTGAGCGTTTCGGCCCGGCTCGGTATCCAGGCCTACGAGAACTTCAGTTTCGGCGAAGCCGCTTTACAGTTGGGCTACGTCGTTGACCGGTACGAATTCTACGCGGGCTGGAGGTCACTCGAAGCTCAATATGTGGGGTTATCGGGCCCCTTTGCCGGCGCGAAGGCCCACTTTTAGGGACGGGTCGGGCTAGAACTCGAAGGGGTTCTCCATCCGCCTCGAATCCTTTTCCAGGGTCAGCAAGCGGTCAACGAAGGCCTTGTCCCTGTGGTGGGAACTTTTTCGCCGGGGACCCTTGGCGATGGCGTGGCACAGGGAGACGAGGTCCTGCCATTCAGCACCGGTGGCGTGGAGACGTTGGTAGACGGCATCGTTTTCGATGAGCCGGACGAGAACAAACCCCCAGAGCCTCTCAACGATTTCGAGGTCGAGAATCTTGTCCTCGACCATGATACTGACCCGTTCGAAGATGCTCATGAGGGCCCAGACCTTCGTCCACTCGCGCCCCTCGGGGCGAAACTGAGGTTCGGAAGCAAATCGAGCCGTGATTTCTCGCGACTGGGCAAACTGCTCGTCGAGGGCCAGGATGAACTGCCCCTTGGCCTGTTTTTGGGACACGCTGACTTGGCGGGCGATGTAGAGCAAACTGATCGCCGTCACCACGGCGAGGATAAGCGAGGCCAGATCCGCAATGGTCATGGGCTTCCTCCTCAGAAATTGAAACCAATATGACAGGGACTCGCCACGGCGCCAAGGGTTCCTTTTGGCCGAGCGGAACAACAGATTGGCCGATCTCAGCAAGATCGCCGGGAGCCGTCTGGCTACCCTTGGAAGCGATAGAGATCCTAAGGAGTTCCCCATGAGATGGAAACGTGGTGCCCAGGCACCCCAATTTGCCGTGCAGGACGTATTCGGAGAAATGCGTTCCCTGGCCGACTACCGAGGCAAGAACCTGCTGCTCTCGTTCTTCCGTTACAGTTCCTGTGCCATCTGCAACCTGCGGATTCATCACCTGATCGACCGGTACGAGGCTTGGCGCCAGCGCGGACTGGAAATTTTGGCCGTGTTTGAGTCGCCCCGGGACAACGTCGTGTCCAATGTAAACAAGCAGTCGGTGCCGTTTCCTCTGATCGCCGACCCCGAGGCCCGGTTGTACGACCTCTTTGGAGTGGAGAACTCAGAGGAGAGGGTGACGGCCGCCCCCGGAAACCCGAGCCGGCTCCAGGGACAGATTCTTGCGGCAAGGGATTTAGGCTACCCGCTCCAAAGGGAGGAGGGTGGCAATTTCTTCCGGATGCCGGCGGATTTCCTGATCGGGCCCGACGGGACCATGACCCAGGCGTTTTATTCCGAGGAGATTGGCTCCCACCTGTCCTTCGAGGAGATCGAGAAGGTGTTGTGCTAGAGTATCGCCCAGAGACATGGGCGAACCAACCACGCGGCCAGTGACCTATCCCTCGTGCACCTTCGGGATTCGGCAGACGCTGTCCTCCCTCGATTCGGGGTGGCAGCGGTTTCCAGGGCGCTATTTGCTCTACGCCTCGCGCGGAGGGTTCCACCTCGAGATCGACCAGGCCCATTGGTTTCTGCCGCCCCAACGGGCCGCCTGGGTGGCTCCCGACGAACGGATCCGCATCTGGGCGGACCGCCCCGTGACCAGCAGTTCTGTGCTATTTGCCCGCACGACCCCAGTTCCCGTTTCGCCGACGTGCAGCGTCTTTGCTGTGACGCCCCTGGTTCGCGAGATGATCCTCCACGCCATGCGGTGGCCCATCGACCGGAATCCGGATGACGAGCTGGCCAATTCCTTTTTTGCGGCCTTGGCGGCGGTGACCGCGGAGCTGGCCCAAGAACCCGAAAGGTTCTGGCTTCCAAAGCCGAACTCAACCTGGACGGGGTCCCTCACCGAACACATCGGTTCGCACCTCGCCGACAATCTCTCCCTTTCCACGCTCGCCAAGAAGGCCCTGGTCTCCGAACGAACCTTATCGCGAAGGTTTCGCGAGGACTTGGGGATGAGCCTCGGCCAGTACGTTCACCGGGCCCGCATGCTAGCCGCTCTCGACAGGCTGGCCGGTCAGGACCTCTCGGTCAGCGAGATCGCATGGTCCCTGGGGTTCGAGAGTCTCAGTTCCTTCGTCACAGCGTTTCGAACTTTCGCCGAAGAAACTCCTACTCAGTACCGTCGGCGAATCCTGGGCGAGAGAAGGAGCTGACCGTGGAAGATTTGCAGCGTTACATCGCCGAGCACATCCCCATCGTGGCCAGGAACGGCTTTCGGATCGACGCTGGCCCCGAAGGTCCCTCGGTTCTGGGGACCTACCGCGACCACATCAACCACCGCAACTCCGTGTTCGGCGGCAGCCTGAGCAACGCCCTGATCTTGGCCTCCTGGGCCGCCGTGCGCACCTTGGTCGTGAACCGCGGCCTCACGGGCGCGACCGTCGTCATCCAGTCCCAAACGGTGGACTTTCTCAAACCCGTGGTCCGCGACTTCCGGGCCCGGGCCTCCGCCCTGGGAGAACGGGAAACCACAAGGTTCTTCGCCCTCCTCGATCGCTTCGGCAAGGGCCGTCTGATCGTCGACGCTGTGGTGACCCACCAGGACGATTCCGAAGAACTGGCCCGGTTCCGGGGGGAATTTGTGGTTGTCATCCCTCGGGTCGGTGATGTTGAGGCCTAGGAGATTCCGACAATAGGAAAGGGATTGCTGGAATGGGGCGCCGACCGAAACGGGGCCGAACGATCCCGCAGGAGTGAAACGACGAGGACTAGTGAGACCCCGTTTCGGTCGAAGCGGGGCCCCATTCCAGGGCGAGCGGGCTCGGGTGAAGGTCCTTACTTCTTGTTCTCGGCTTCGTAGCGGTTCTCGCCGCCGTCCTTGCGGAACGCGAAGGGGTTCCAGGTGGAGGTGCCGACCATGTCGACGCCCTCGAATCGCTTGATGGCCCGGATCACGAGGATGGTCACCGGGGTCAGGACGATTTCCACCAGGCTCTTCAGGGCCCACTGGCTGAGGAAGAGTCCCCAGAAATCGGCGGCGGGGAAGACGCCGAAGAGAACCGCCACACCCACAAAGAGGCTGGTGTCCACGGCCTGGCCGACCACGGTGGAGGCGATGGTCCTCAGGGGCAGCCAGCGGTGGTGAGGATCCCACTTCACCATCCAGACCTTCATCACCGCCAGCGTACTGTCGTTGGCGAAACTGCCGAACCACGCCCCGCAGACGCTGGCCACCACCAGGCCCGGCACCTGACCGAGGACCGCGGAGAAGGCCTCCTGGTTCGTGAAATCGGGACTGTGGGGCAGGGCCACGGCCGCCGTGTAGAGGCCGGCGGCCAGGATGTTCGCCGCGAAGGTGTACCAGACCACCCGCCGGGAGGCGCCGTAGCCATAGACCTCGGTGAGGATGTCCGAGAGGATGTAGGCCACCGGAAAGAGAAGGAGAGTCCCCACATCGGTGGTGAGGGGAACGCCCAACACGGTGAAGCCAAAAAACTTCTGGGAGATAACGTTGGAGACCAGCACGATGGCCACGGCGGCGGCGATGATGGGTTCCAGCAGACTGAACGAGTTCTTGGGCACGGGGTGCCTCCTAGTTTTCATTTGTTTCGCGCAGGAGGATTTCGAACTGCGCGGGGGCCCTCACGGGGCGCTCCAAGGTACGAGTTCCTCGCCCCCTGTGTCCAGACCCTCGCCCTTCGACTTGGCATTTCGACCCGGAAAGAATAGACTTTTAAGGCTCTTCCCTTCCCAAGGAGTCTCATCATTTCCTCCCACCCCGTCCGCTCCTCCCTCGCCTTGCTGACCGCCGCCTTCATCTGGGGGGTGGCCTTCGTGGCCCAGCGGGTGAGCCTCGACCACATCGGCGCTCTCACGTTCAACGGGCTGCGGTTCGCCATCGGCGCCCTGTCCCTCGTCCCTCTCACCTTCCTGTTCAAGCCGTCGGGTCTGTCCCGCCAGCAGGCCAGCTGGAAAGGAGCCCTGGTGCCGGGGTTGATCGCAGGAGTCATCCTTTTCACCGCGGCGGGACTCCAGCAGGTGGGACTGAAATGGACGACGGCGGGTAAGGCGGCGTTCCTCACGGGCTTCTACATCCTTTTGGTGCCCTTCTTCGGGTTCTTTCTCAAACGGCGACCCCACGTAGGGGTTTGGATCGGAGCGGGCCTGGCCCTGGTCGGTCTCTACTTCCTCAGTATCACCGCCGAATTCACCATGGGATTTGGCGACGCCCTCCAGTTGGTCGGGGCGCTCTTCTGGACGGCCCACATCCTGGTCATCGATCGGTTTTCCCCTCGGCTCGACCCGCTGAAGCTCTCCATCGTCCAGTTCTCGGTGTGTTCGGTCCTGAGCCTCGCCTGGGGACTTCCTTCGGAACCCTTCAGTGGGGCGGGCCTTCAGGCCGGCCTGATTCCTCTGCTCTACGCGGGATTTGGTTCCGTCGGCATTGCGTACACCTTGCAGGTGGTAGGCCAGCGGGGCATCGCCCCAGGGCCCGCCGCCCTGATCTTGAGTCTGGAAACCGTCTTTGCGGCCCTGGGGGGAGGACTCCTGCTAGGCGAACAGCTGGGTCCCCGGGAGCTTCTGGGCTGTGCGCTCATGCTGGCCGGCATGGTGGCCGCCCAGGTCTGGCCCGTGCGCAAAGCCGTTCCCCAAGAATCGTGAACCCCCCCATTCCCGGTGAGACTCCCGTGTAATCTCCGTTAGCCTTCGGTTAGACTCCTGTCGGTAAATTGACTAGAAATCGGTGAGACGTCAGAATGACGGACGATTCAGTCAAAAAGCGCAATGGAGATTTACCCGGGAGTCCCATGAAACAGAACTGGGCCGAGAGGCTGGCGGCCGCCAAGACGGAGGGCCTCAGCCGCAGAGAACTCGATTTGATCGACTTCATCTCGTCCGAACCTCACGAGGCGGCGTTCCTCCGGCAGAGCGACCTCAGTGTGCGGGCCGGTGTGAGCAAACCCGTGGTGATTTCGTGCTTCCGTCGGTTGGGTTACAGCAACTACCAAACCTTCCTGGCGGGCATCCAAGAGTTCTACGCCGGACAAATCGACTCGGCCCAGGCCGCGTCGGTGGCCTTTAAGGACGTGACCGACGTCGCGTCTCTGGTGGCCCATGCCCTTCGGGTCGAGGCCACCACCCTCCAGACCCTGGAACGCCACCTCGACCCCCACCAAGTGGAAGCCGTGGCCCGGTCAGTCATTGCGGCGGGCACCGTGTACTTCTATGCCGAGGGTTCGGGCTACGTGCCGGCCCACTACCTCTCTCAAAGGCTGCGTCGCTGCGGTATCCGCGCGTTCATGCTGGGCGGCGACCGCCCCCACGTTGTCGACGACTTGGCGGTCCTCAAATCCGGCGACCTCGTGGTGTCGTTTTACTACACCCAGGACCGCCTGCAGGTGGGCGACCTCCTCGAATACGTTCGGCGGGCCGGTGCCACGTCGGTGCTGATCACGGGGACCGCGGACGCCGACTTCTACCAGAAGGCCGACTACCACGTGTTCGTCCCCCGAGGCCAGTGGAATTTCAAAAATTCCCTGGCAGCCCCCATGGCCTTTGCCCAGATCCTCCTGCTGACCGTCGAGTTCTTAGGAGGATCGGAGCTGAGGGAAAAACTGAAGAAACTGGAATCGACCCGGAGGGAGTTCGGTTCCTCAAAAAAAGAGGAGGCATTATGAAAAAGCTTGCACTGTTGGGCTCGGCGTTGCTGCTGAGCTTGACCACAGCGTTTGCGGCGCCCGTTGAGGTCTCGCTGGCGTATCCGGTGGCCGTAGACGCCCCGATTACGGCCCTGCTCAAGGGCTGGGCCCAGGACTTCATGGCCAAGAACCCCGACGTGAAGGTGACCCTGGTCTTCGCCGGCGGGTACCCCGACGTGAAGACGGCCGTCCAGACCGCCCTGCAGGGCGGGGCCAAGGCTCCCACCCTGGCCGTCATGCTGGCCACAGATGTCTACGACTTGGTCAACGCCAAGTACGTCGACAACCTCGATGACCTGGTGGCCAAGGCCCCCGGCGGCGCGGCCTTCGTAAAGGACTTCCTTCCGGCGTACATGGGCAACTCCACGTACAAGGGTAAATTGTGGAGCCTCCCGTTCCAGCGGTCCGCCGTGGTCCTCTACTACAACGCCGACCTCCTGGCCGAATCCAAGATCGCTCCTCCCAAGACCTGGGACGAGCTCGGCAAGGCGGCCCAGGCCCTGACGGTCGACGGCGGCAAGACCCGGTGGGGCATCGAGATTCCCACCGAGAACCCCTACTGGACCTTCCAGCCGCTGGCCATCGGCGGCGGCAAAAACGTGTTCACCGACGACGTGACCGTCAACTTCAACGCCCCCGAAGTCGTCGATGCGGTGCAGTTCTACAACGACCTGAGCAAGAAGTACCAAGGGACTCCCGCGGGAGTGCAAGTGGCCTGGGGATCGTCGACCCAGAACTTTGCGGCCGGCAAGACCGCCATGATTGTCCACACCACGGGCAGCCTGGCGGGCATCCTCAAAACGGCCAAGTTCAAGGTGGGAGTGAGCGCCGTGCCGGGCAAGAAGGCCGGCAGCTGGGCCAGCGTCACCGGCGGCGGCAACCTCTACCTCACGGCTGGCCACTCCGCCGAAGAACGCCAGGCCGCCTTCGCCTTCGCCCAGTTCCTCCTGGACCCCAGCCGGGTCGCTACCTTCAGCGCCGCCACGGGCTACATTCCCAACCGAACCGCGGCCACGGCCACCCCTGAGTACAAGGCCTGGCTCGAAAAGGTTCCCCAGGCCGCCGACGCGGTGAAGGCCCTGGCCTCGGCCGGACCCGAGCTGGCCACCCAGAACGTGAACGGCGTGCGGTCCCTCTTCAACAAGTACCTTCAGTCGGCGTTCAACGGGGCCCAGTCCCCCAAGGACGCCCTGGACGCCGCCCAGAGGGACGCCGACAAGGCCCTGGCCGACTTCAAGTAGGAGTTCTCCATGGGCGCGCCGAGAAAGACCAAGCTTCTTCCCTATCTCCTCGTCGCGCCCACGCTCCTGTTCGTCCTCGTGTTCACGCTGCTGCCCCTGGGGGAGGCCCTGGTGGGCAGCCTGTTCAAGCAGCGGCTAAACATCCCCAAGTTCCAGGACCCGGTCTTCTTCGGCCTGGGGAATTTCGCCGACCTGTTCGGCGATCCCGATTTTTTGCAGGTACTGGCCAACACCGGCCTCTACGTGGTGCTCTTCGTTCCGCTGTCCCTGGCGGCGGCCCTGGGCCTGGCCCTGCTGGTCGAGGAGAAGCTCAGGGGCATCGCCTGGTTCCGGCTCGCCCTCTTTCACCCCACCGTCTTGCCCCTGGTCAGCGCCGCCACGGTCTGGATGTTCTTCTTCACCCCCGAATACGGGCTGTGGAACCAGGCCCTCCACCTGTTGGGCTACTCGGGGCCCCAGAACTGGACGGGGAACCCCGCCCTGGCCCTGGGGTCCCTGGTCCTGGTGGCCTTCTGGAAGAACGTCGGCTTCTTCATGCTCTTCTTCTTGGCCGGGCTCCAGAACCTGGACCGGTCGGCCCTCGAGGCGGCCCGGCTCGACGGGGCCGGGGGGTTTCGGATGCTGCGGACCATCGTCCTGCCGCTGATCCGCCGGCAGACCGTGTTTGTCACCTCCATCGCCTTCATCGGGGCCTTCCAGACCGTGGACCACGTGTTCGTCCTCACCCAGGGAGGCCCCAGCGGCAGCAGCAGCCTCCTCCTGTTTCACCTGTGGCAGGTGAGGTTTGAACGGCTCAATGTGGGTCAGGGCGACGCGGTCACCGTGCTGCTGGTGGCGGTCCTGCTGGCCTTCACGGTGACCAACTTTTTCTGGGGGGAACACCGTGAAAAGTAGGCTGGCCACCGCCCTCCGGTTCTCCGCCCTCCTCGTCCTGTCGGTGCTGATGGCCCTGCCGTTGGTGTGGGCCTTCCTGGCGGCCCTGCGGCCCCCCGAGGTGCCCTTTGCCGCCGGGAACGTCTTCTTCGGCGGATACCTCAGCTTCGAGAACTACCAGAAGGCCCTTTCCCTGGCGCCGTTTGCCCAGTACTACTGGAACACCTTCTGCCAGGTGGGCGCCATCCTGGTCGTCCAGATCGGCACGGCCAGCCTCGCCGCCTTCGCCTTTGCCCGGTACAGGTTCCCCGGCGACAAGGTCCTGTTTACAATTATTCTCCTGCAGATGATGATCCCCAGCGCCGCCCTGCTGGTCCCCAACTTCTCCACCATCCGGTTCCTGGGTCTCTACGACACGGTGGCCGGCATCGCCCTGCCGTTCTTTGGGTCAGCGTTCGGCACCTTCCTTCTCCGGCAGACCTTTCTAGCCGTTCCTCGCGACCTCGTCGACGCCGCGGCCATGGACGGGTGCCGGTGGGACCAGGAGCTGCGGCACCTCTTCCTCCCCAGCGCCCAGGCGTCGGTGGCGGCCTTCGCCCTCTCGTCCCTGTCCTGGCACTGGAACGACTTCCTCTGGCCCCTGGTGATCACCCAGTCCGAAACGGCCCGCCCCCTGACCGCGGGGTTGGTCCGGTTCACCCAAATGGGGGAGATCGGAGCCCAGTGGGGACTGCTTTCGGCGGCCACCATGATTGTGACCCTACCCCTGTTTGTGGTGTTCTTAATCTTCCAGAAGCCGTTCGTCCGCGGCTATCTTTCGTCAGGAATCAAATGAGCGAACCCCTCGTCCTCCGCTTTCGGGATGAAGGCCACCTCCGGGCCCATCTCGACCATTTTCTTGTCCCCCTCG
>JAHFSN010000509.1 GCA_023265735.1 Spirochaetaceae bacterium
CGACAAGTCCATCCAGATGGTCGTCGACCACCTGGCGGCCCTGGGGCACCGGCGGATCGGGTTCGTCAACCAGAGCCGGGAGACCTTTGAGTCGGGGTACGGCCCCGCCGTCCGGGCCCAAGAGGCCTTCGACCACTGGACCGCCCACGCCGGTTGCCTGGGCACCACGGCCTTCAGCCCGTCCACCCCCCGGGACGGGTGGCAGGCCTGCCAAACCCTGCTGAGTTCCGTCCAGGCCCCCACGGCCCTGGTGGTCATGAACGATCGGGCCCTGCCCGGCGTGCTCCAGGCCCTGGCGGCCCGGGGGCTCCGGGTGCCCGAAGACGTTTCGGTGGTCTCGGCGGTCACCTCGGCCATCGCCTCCGAAATGATGGTCCCGGCCCTCACCTCGGCCGACGCCCCCAGCCAGGAGCTGGCCCGCATCTCCGTGGCCAACCTGATCGCGACCATTGAAACCAGCCAGAGGCCCACGGAAAACGTCTTGATTCCCTGTCGATTGACCCCTCGGGCCAGTACCGGCCCTTGCCCCAGTTCCCTTTGAAGGAGGTTTGAGTACGCCCCACCGCGGCTTGAGCCGCGTTTCCCAAAAAAGGAGATCGTGATGAAGAAACTTTTGATTTGTGTTTTGGCGGTCTGTGTGGCCGCCGGTGCCTTCGCCCAGACGAAGGTTCTGAAGGTGTGGCACTACGAGTCGGCCAACGGAGCCATGGGCATTGCCTGGGCCGAGGCCATGAAGCAGTTTGAGGCCACCCACCCCGGCGTGAAGATCCAGTTCGAGAGCAAGGGCTTCGAGCAGATCCGCCAAACCGCGGGGATGATCCTGAATTCCGACGACGTCCCCGACGTCATGGAATATAACAAAGGCAACGCCTCGGCCGGCCTCCTGTCGACCCAGGGCCTGCTCGCCGACCTGACCCCCGTGGCCCAGAAGCGCGGCTGGGATAAGATTCTGAGCCCCTCGCTCCAGGTGACCAGCCGCTACAACGACAAGGGCATCATGGGCTCGGGCAAGTGGTACGGCGTGACCAACTACGGCGAGTACGTGATGGTCTACTACAACAAGGACCTCTTCAAGAAAGTCGGAGCCAAGATCCCGACTTCCCTGGCCGAACTGGAAGCCGTGTCCGACAAGTTTGTCAAAGCCGGCATTGTTCCCATGGCCATCGGCGGCGCCGAATACCCCGCCCAGCACGTGTTCTACTCCCTGGCCCTGGCCAACGCCGACAAGAAGTTCCTGAACGCCTACGAACTCTACCAGGGCAAGTTCAGCTTCACGGGCCCCGAATTCACCTTCGCCGCCAAGAAGCTGGTCGACTGGAACAAGAAGGGCTACCTGGGTAAGGACATCGCCGGTCAGAAGGCCGAGTCCATGGGCCTCGCCTTCGAAGGTGGAAAGGTCGCCATGATGGTTTCGGGCAGCTGGTGGTTTGGACGCCTGGCCAACGAGATCAAGGACTTCGACTGGGGCACCTTCCTGTTCCCCGGCAAGTTCAGCCCCGGCTCGGGCGGCAACCTGTGGGTCGTCCCCCAGAACGCCAAGAACAAGGAACTGGCCTACGACTTCATCGACATCACCCTGCACAAGGACGTCCAGACCCTTCTCGGTACCTCGGGTGGCATCCCTGTGAACGCCGATCCGGCCAAGATCACCGACCCGAAGACCAAGGAACTGATCCAGAACTACTCGACGCTTCTGGCCAAGGACGCCCTGGGCTTCTACCCCGACTGGCCCGCCGCCGGGTTCTACGACACCCTGGTCAGCGGAGTCCAAGACCTGCTCCTCGACAAGCCTATCCCCGGCGTGCTGAACGCCCTGGACAAGGCCTACAACGAGAACAAGCCCCAATAATCAACATCGCTCCGGGGCCGCCGCAACTTTCGGGCGGTCCCCGGAGGATTCTTTCCCTAAAAAGGAGATCCTGAGTGGCGTCCCACAAAGAACGCTTGAACCGAGGCTATTTTCCCTTCCTGATCCCTGGTCTGACGCTGCTGGTCCTGGTGATCGGCCTTCCCTTCGTCATGAGTGTTTGGACCAGCTTTACCAAATGGACGGGAGTGGGGCCCCAGAAGTTCATCGGATTCGACAATTACATCAAGGCCTTTGGCGACACCACGTTCTGGGCGTCGTTTACGAACAACTTGCTGATGATCTTCGCCGTCACGGTGGTTCCGGCCATCCTGGGGCTCGCCCTGGCGGTTTTCCTGTTTGACTACCTGTCGCGCCGGTTTCGGCCCGGGGTCACCGCGGCCCTGAAAGCGGGGATCTATCTGCCCCAGATTTTGCCGGTAGCCATCGCCGGCATCGTGTGGGGCTGGATCCTCGACCCGAATTTCGGGGTCTTCAACGCCATTCTCCAGGCCGTGGGCCTGGGTAGCTGGGCCCACGACTGGTTGGGTTCCCAGGACACCGCCCTGGTGACCGTCATGGGCATCATGGTGTGGTTCCAGCTGGGCTATCCCCTGGTCATCTTTTTGGCGGCCCTCCAGCGGGTCGACCCCCAGGTGCTCGAAGCCGCCGCCCTTGACGGCGCCAACTGGGGCCAGAGGTTCCGGCTTGTGGCGTCTCTG
>JAHFSN010000045.1 GCA_023265735.1 Spirochaetaceae bacterium
TGCATGGAATCTTTCTAAAGGAACCGGAAATTGTTGGCAAGGGCGACCTCCCACCATTAAAATTCAACCTGTGACCAAACTGCATCGCGTGGCCTTTGTCACTCCCGGTATCACGACGTCGTTCGAGAGGTCTCTCTGGTACTCCCTCTTGGACGCCTCCTCGGCCCAGGGAGTGAAGCTGACGGCGGTTCTCGCCGGCCCCCTGGGATCGTTTCGAGAACCGGGGCAGCGCGTCCACGGGCTCGTCCATGCTCAAAACTTTGATGGTGTGATCCTGAACACCGGGGCCCTTGACGGGGTGATGGGTGCGGCCGCCCTCGCGAAACTTGTCGTGCAGCTTGGCTCCCTCCCCGTCGTTTCCTTGGGAGTCCCGCTTGACGGCCTTTCCTGTGTGGCCGTCGATCAGAAGGCCGCCTTTGTCAGCCTGACCCGACATCTCTACGACGACCACGGCTTCCGCCGGTTCGCGTTCGTCGCCGGGCGACCAGGACAGTCCGAGGCCGAGGCCCGGAGGGCCGGGTTTTGGGAAGTCCTCAAGGAACGTGGAGTCGAGCCCGAGGCCGTCCGCGAGTTTCCCGGCCAATTTCTGCGCCAAGACGGTACCGAAGCCGTTCGCGCCCTCGCCAAAGGCCTCGCTCATCCGACGGCGCTGGTCTGTTCCAGCGATGACCAGGCCCTGGGGGCCCTGGACGAGTGCGCGGCTCTGGGTATCGACGTTCCAGGAAAGGTCGCCGTGGTTGGCTTCGATGACTTCGCCCTGGCGGCCCTCCACCAACCCAGCCTGACCACGGCCCAACAGCCCCTTGTTTCGGAGGCGGGGCGGGCCTTGGAGATCCTGGTGCAGTTGCTCCACGGAGGCCCCATGGTCCGGGAGATTCTGGTGCCCTCGGTGAAGTATCGGGAATCGTGTGGCCGCCATCCGAGGACGGAGCCAAAGCCCTTGGTCCATCGCGCCGACTTCGTTATGAACCTGCTCGCAGCCCAGGAAAATGCCACTTCTGGATTCCGCGCTTTCCTGGCGGAATGGATTTCTGACTACCTCACGGCCTTCGAGTACCTCTTGGATACGGGAAACTCCTCGGTCCTGGAGTCCCAGTGGTTGCGCTACGAAGCCCAACCTAAGGCCGAGCAAGAGCAGGGTCCCAGCCTTGAGACCCTTCAGGTTGGTTTGGAAGCGCTCTATTCCCACCATCCGCGATTTTTCGAGGCGTCGCAGGAAAACCTCTTGCTGGCTGGCGTGGCCACCCGGCGGCAGGTGGCCCGGGCAGCAGGATTGGCGAGGTCGTTCTACACTCAGCTCCACATGGTCGAATCGGGTATTGGCCGGGTGAACGATCGGACCGGGTTGGCCGAGATCCCCTTCTCTGTGTTTGAGCGTCTCGGGATTCAGGGGTTGGCCCTGGTTCGGGATGCCCAACCCAGTGTCGTGATCTACTTTCGCCACTCGTGGCTGCCAGGCTCCGGAGGATTCGAAGGCGCCGAAGTGGAATTCCCCATCCTTCTGCCCGGGACCCCCACCTTCGATCCGCCGTCGCATCGAGTGGTCGCCGCCCTGGCGACCGAGCACGTCTACCTTGGCTATGCTGTTTTCTGGGTCGGAAACCAAGGCTCCGTCGTTTGCGATTCCCTGGCCAGCTGGTTTGCCAGCGCCCTGTTGAGGATCGAGCTATTTGAGCAAGTGAAGAATCAGAGCGAATTGGTGCGCGCCACCTTGGAGGAGACCAGGAGGATGCAGGAGCAGCTGGTTGAGACGGAGAAGGTGGCGTCGTTGGGCCGCATGGTCGCCGGGGTGGCCCACGAAGTCAACACTCCCCTGGGAACGGGAATCACAGGAACCTCGTTTCTTCTCGAACGTATCAAAGAGGTCGCCAACCTTCTGGCGCACGGGGCGCTCTCGAAATCTCAACTGGAACAGTTCTTTGCCCAAGGCCAGGAGGCCCTCGAAGGCAACCTCAGGAACCTGCTCCGGGCCGGAGACCTGATCCAGGCGTTCAAGGGCCTGGGAATCGACCACGGCAAGGGAGAGTGGAAGCCCGTGGAAATCCGGGGGCTGTTCACCGACCTTGAAAGTCTGTACGCCGAAGAGTTTGCCAAACGGCAGGTTCGTTTGAAGTTTGAACTTCCTGCCGAGAAGAAATTCGTGTATTCCCAGCCAGCTTCCCTGATCCAGGTTGTCGGCGAACTGCTCGAAAACACCCTTGAACACGCCTTTCGTCCGGGACCGAAGAATCCCCCCCAGGTTGTGCTTCAGGTCGAGGTTCAGGATTCTCTGCTTCAAATCGCCGTCACGGACAACGGCCGGGGCCTGAGTTCCGAGGAACGGAGGCACCTGTTCGACCCTCTGTTCACGACGGCCAGGGCCCAGGGTCACGCGGGCTTGGGTCTCCACCTTGCGTTCCGCATGGTGACCTCCACCCTGGGGGGACAGATGACCGTGGCCTCGGAACCCGGGGCGGGCTGCTGTTTCCTTTGTCAGATCCCTATCGTTCCCGGACGAGTGTGAGGGGTTCTCCCAGGGGAATGGTCCAGGCGTCGGCCCCGTGGCCCACTTGGGGAAGCCGAGCCACGGGAAGTCGCCGGGGAAGGCTCCGCAGACACACCTCGACCCAGTCGGGCTGCTCCCGGTCGGCCACCGTGAATCGGCCGAGGACGAGGCCCCCGATGTCCCGCCACCACGGATCGTCGACCAACAGCCCGACTCGTCTCGGGGCCTCGGCGGCGGGCAGTGAGAGGCTTTCCAGCAGCAGGGTCCGTCCGCGCGGCTGAGGTCGCCATGGCGTGGTCCCCAGCCTTTCCAAGGCCCCCAGATTTCCCCCAACGAGGGTCACCGGTCCAGACCAGGGGCCCCGCAGGGGCGTGAGCGGCGGAAGGGCTTCCCGGGGAAAGGGTTCACCGGCCCGGACGGCGGCCGACCAGGCCTCGAAGCGGATCCGCTGGGCTTCCGCGTCCCGGCCGGCCAGGGTCAGAAGCTGCCCATGGAGGACCCGGCAGAGGCCTCGGTCCAAGAGGACGTTCAGGGAGAGGCTGTTGTCGCTCAGCGAACACCAGGCCCGCTGCCGTTGGCGGTCGGAGGGCCCGGGGAGGGTGGTGGCCAGGGCAGGAAGGTTCCCCAGGCCCTGGGTACCCCCGGTGGGGTCGGCCACCAGCCACCAAGGGTCGTCCCAAAGGCCCGCCCCCACTTCGGCGGGGTCGCAGGAATGTCCCCGGCTTCGGAGGTAGCCTCGGACCTCCTCCCAGCGGGCGGCCCCTTCGGGGTTCAGGGGGTCCGAGCAGGCGACCTGGCGGATAGAAGTCATGGTCTTTCCAGGATACGCCAAACTAGGTAAGGTGCAACCCATGCATGCTTGGTTTGGGGTGACCGACCCCGTGATCCTGGCCCTTTTGGCCGCCGCGGCCCTCGGTGCCGGTCTGATGGATTCCATCGCCGGCGGGGGCGGGCTCATCACCGTGCCGGCCCTCCTGGCCGTGGGGCTGCCCCCGGCCCCCGCCCTGGCCACGAACAAGCTGCAGGCCAGCTTCGGCAGCGGCATGGCGCTGTATCGTTACGCCCAAGCCGGGCAGGTGCCCCCCCAGGAGGTCGCGCCCGCCGTGGGGTTTACGGCCGTCGGCGCCGTGGCGGGGACCCTGACCGTCCGGCTCCTCCCGGCGGCTTGGCTGGGGTGGCTGATTCCCGGCATCCTGACGGTGATCTTTGTCTACCTTTTGGTCAAACCCAACTGGGGCCAGGAGTCCCGGGCCGCCCGGTGGCCCCTCGTTCCGTTCTACGCGGTCTTTGGCCTGGCCTTGGGCTTCTACGATGGTTTCCTGGGGCCCGGCACGGGGACCTTCTGGACGGTGGCTCTGATCGGGCTGCTCGGTCACGGGTTGGTCCGGGCCACGGCCCAGACGAAGGTGGCCAATTTCACGTCGAACCTCGTTTCCCTGGGGGTCTTCGTCGTCCTGGGCCAGGTGCTCTGGGGTTTGGGCCTGCTGATGGGGGTCTGTCAGGCGCTGGGGGCCCGCTGGGGTTCCAAAGTCGTTCTGACCAGGGGGAGCCGGTTCATCCGGTGGGTGTTTCTCGTTGTGGTGGCCGCGACTTTGGGGAAGCTGTTGTGGACGGCCCTCACCTGAGCCGGTACAATGGCTCCATGGATTCGGTGGGTTGGAACGTCAAGGTGGGCCTCTCGGCAGTGATCGTTTCGGTTCCCGAGGCTACCGCCGGGGTCATGACCGTCGGCGAGGGGGCTCCCCTCCTGCCCTACGGCGAGTTTGACCCCTCCCGCTACCGCACCCTCGAGCTGGCCCTCCGGGCCGAGGTCGATGCCCTGACCGGCCTACCCCTCGGTTATGTGGAACAGCTCTACACCTTCGGCAACCGCCACCGGGCCGCCGAGGACGAACGGACCCGGATGATCACCGTGGGCTACCTGGCCCTGGTGGGCCCGGCGGCCGTCCCCGCGGCTCCCCACAGCCGCTGGTCGGATTGGTACACCTTCCTCCCCTGGGAGGACCACCGCAAGGGCCGGCCCGCCCTGATCGACGAGCTTCTTCTGCCCCAGCTCGACCGCTGGGCCCGGCAGGAGACCGACACCGAAGCTTACGAATTGCGCCTCGAGCGGGTCCGGGTGAATTTTGGCCACGGACGGTTCCCCTGGGACCCCGAAAAGGTCCTTCCCCGGTTTGAGCTCCTCTATGAAGCGGGCCTGGTGGCCGAAAGCCACCGGGACTGGGCGTCGAGACCCCAGGTCGAACGCTGCGAACTGCCGATCTCCCAGGACCACATGGACGACCCCGCCCTGGCGGCCGTGGTCGAACGGACCGGAGTGGCCATGGGGTTCGACCACCGGCGAATTCTGGCCTCGTCCCTGGGGCGCCTGCGGGGAAAGATCGGGTACCGGCCCGTGATCTTCGAGCTGATGCCGGCGGAGTTTACCCTGCTGCGGATCCAGAAGGTGGCCGAAGCCCTGTCGGGGGTTCCCCTGCACAAACAGAATTTTCGCCGCTTGGTGATCCAGGGCGGGCTGGTGAAGGCCACTGGACACCGCGACAACTCGAACTCCGGTCGCCCGGCGGAACTGTTCCGGTTCCGGCGCAGCGTCCTCCAGGAACGGCCCGCCCCCGGGGTTGGCCTCCCCCAGGTGCGGCGCTAGCCCAGGGAACCTCTGGTTCCTGGTCACCCGCGATACCAGGACTGTCAAACTTGACAGCGGGCTTCCTTCCTGAGTTAATGGACGGATCATGGATATTGGGGAACTCGAAACCACGGCCGCCCTGGCTCAGATCGATTTGGGCAACGGCGACCTGGAACGGCTGGGCGAAGCCGTGTCACAAATGCTTGCACACTTTGAGAAGATGAACACCGTCGACACGGAGGGGCTGGAACCGACGACCCATGCCCTCGTCCGGGACAACCGGGTTCGGGCCGACGACGTGACCCCCAGCCCCCTCGCCGACGCCATGATCGACCAGGCCCCCGAGCGCGAGGACCGTTTCTTCGTCATCCCCAACGTTCTGTAGGAGTTCGCGATGAGCGCCCCTGTTGTTTCCCCGTGGAAACAGTTCCAAACCAAGAAAGAAGCCTACCTCGCCTACGCGAACCCCTGGGAAAAGAAGATCGGGAGCTTCCTCAGCTTCCGGCCCGAAACCCCAGCCCCGGCGACACCGGGACCCCTTGCCGGGTTGCCCTTCGGTGTGAAAGACAACATCGCCGTCGAGGGATTTCCCCTTACCTGCGGCTCCAAGATGCTGGCCAACGTAATCAGCCCCTACGACGCCACCGTGGTGGCCCGGCTCAAAGCCGCCGGGGCCGTCGTCATCGGCAAGACCAACCTCGACGAATTTGGCATGGGGAGTTCCACCGACAATTCGGCCCTGGGCGTCACCCACAACCCCTGGGACATCACCCGGGTGCCGGGCGGTTCCTCGGGGGGTAGCGCGGCGGCCGTGGCCGCCGGCCTCGTCCCGTTTGCCCTGGGCACCGACACCGGCGGTTCGGTCCGTCAGCCCGCTTCGTTCTGCGGGGTCTACGGGTTCAAGCCCACCTATGGGGTGCTGAGCCGCTACGGGTTGACCGCCTACGCTTCCAGCCTCGAGTGTCCCGGTATCCTCTCGGCCGACTTGGCGCTGGTGCAAAGCGTTTTTGAGGCCGCCCGGGGCCGGGACCTCAACGACCAGACTTCCCTCGACTACGAACCCCAGGCCCCCCGGCCGGTGAAGACCATTGCCGTCCTGGGGGACCTCAGCGACCTCCATCCCGACGTCCGGGCCGTGTACGACCAGACCCTCGGGCATCTGAAGGCCCTGGGCTACACCCTGTTGACCGTGAATCTCCCCTCGCTGGAGTTCGCGGTACCGGCCTACTACACCATCGCGACGGCCGAGGCCAGCGCCAATCTGGCCCGGTTCAACGGCATCCGCTATGGCCATCGTCCCGTGTACTCAGAGAACCACGAGGACCTGGTCCGCAAAAGCCGTACCGAGGGGTTCGGCAACGAGGTGAAGACCCGGATCATGCTGGGGACCTACGTGCTCCGGTCAGGATTCCAGGACCAGTACTACACCAAAGCCCAAAAGGTCAGGACGCTCATTCGTCGGGACCTTCAGAAGGTCTTCGATCAGGCCGACCTCCTGCTCAGTCCTACGTTCCCGACGCCGGCCTTCGTCCACGGCGACCAGACGATGACCGAGTTCCAGCAGAAGCTCGCCGACAAGTCCACGGTGACGGCCAACCTGGCGGGGGTGCCGGCCCTCAGTTTCCCCGCGGGCCTCTCCTCGGGCCTGCCCATCGGAATGCAGTTGACCGCCCCCGCGTTTGGAGAGCCGCGGCTCTTCGAGGTGGCCGCCCAGTTTGCCACCCGGGTGCCCGTGGTTCCCTGTCCCGGAACCTCCCTGGATTGGAGCAAGTGATGTACCAGACCGTTGTGGGACTCGAAGTCCATATCCACCTCAACACCAAGACCAAGGCCTTCTGCGGCTGCCGTGCCGAATTCGGCGACGAACCCAACACCAACGTGTGCCCCGTGTGCCTGGGGTACCCCGGCGTGTTGCCCGTCTTGAACCAGGAGGCCCTCGTCCAGGCCTACTTGGTGGCCAAGGCCCTCCGGTGCGAACTGTCTCCCCGGACCCTCTTCGACCGGAAGAACTACTTCTACCCCGACATGCCCAAGAACTATCAGATCACCCAGTTCCACGACCCCGTGGGCCGGAATGGATCGGTGGACTTCCTTTCCCCCGACGGCACCGTGAAGACGGTCCGCATCCACGACGTCCACCTCGAGGAAGACGCGGGCAAGATGATCCACGCCGGCGACATGTCGCTGTGCGACTACAACCGGGCGGGGTACTCCCTCCTCGAAGTGGTGACCGAACCCGACCTGACCAGCGGTGAGGACACCGAGGCGTTCTTGCAGTCCTTCCAGCGCCTGGTGCGCTACCTCGGCGTTTCCGACGGCAACATGGAAGAGGGGTCGATGAAATGCGACACGAACGTGTCCATCCGGAAGGCCGGGGAGCCCCTGGGGACCAAGGTCGAGGTGAAAAACCTCAACTCGACGAGGTTCATCAAGAAGGCCGTGGAGTTCGAGACCAAGCGCCAGGCCACCGCCCTCGACGGAAACCGGACCATCGTCCAGGAAACCCGGCTCTGGAACGAGAACCGTGACGTGACGGAAAGCATGCGGACCAAGGAGGGGAGCCTCGACTACCGGTACTTCCCCGAACCCGACCTCCCTCCGTTCGTTCCGGACAAGGCGTTCCTCCAGGCCATCGACGGCCGGCTCGTCGAACTGCCCTTGGCCCGGAGAACCCGGCTCCTGACCGCCTTCCAGCTCAGCAAGGAGCAGGCCGACTTTGTCACCGAGAGCCGGTTCCTCGCCGACTTTTTCGAAACGGCGACGGGTACCGGGGGAACCGGCCCCGCCGCAGGTCAAGCCATCGCCAACTGGCTGATGGGAGACGTCCAGAAGGAATTGAACCACTTTGGGCTGACCCTCGAAGCCAGTCCCCTGACCGCGACCCGGCTGGCCCAGCTCCAGGCTCTGCTCGACTCGGGACGCATCCACATCAAGATCGCCAAGCAGCTCCTGGTGGCGATCTTTGAAGAGGACAAGGATCCCGAGCGTCTCCTGAAGGAGAAAGGCTGGGAGGCCATCACCACCGAAGAACAGCTGTCGCCTATCCTGGATCAGGTCTTCGCCCAGCATCCGGCGGTGGTCGAAGCCATCAGGGCGGGAGATGTCCGCCAAAAGGGATATCTTGTGGGCCAGGTCATGCAGGCCACCGGCGGTAGGGCAACCCCCGGGCTGGTGAACTCTCTGTTGGCTAAGAAACTGTAGGGCGTCCTGTAAAATCTCTCAAAAGTCCAGTCTCCGCTTGATGCAATCACTCGTTGGGGGTACCGTGATCTAACATGGACCAGCTGTATCGTTACGGGGATCTTCTGGCCTGGGCCCCGGCCTTGGCCCTCTTAGGCGTCACAGCTCTGATTTCCTTCAGCCGTATTTTTGAGCGCAACCCTTCGAGCCTCGGCTTGCTGCTGGCGGTGGTCTTCTGGATCTGGACGGACATGACCCACGGATTCATCTCCGATCCCAGCCTCAAGCTCGTCATGTTTACCATCAAGTACGTGTTTCTCGCTGTGATTCCGCCCCTTTGGTTGGGAACGTGCTTCCGGCTGGTGGGAAAAAGGTCCCGTGTCACCCTTGCTGTCGAGGGCTTGTACTGGGTTTTCGCCGCCGCCTGCGTCCTTATGCTGGTCTTCGATCCCTCACAGCACTGGTTCTTCTCGGCCCTTGAGCTTCCGCCCGGTTCCTGGACCTTCGTTCGACACAACGGCCCAGGTTACTACGTCTTTATTGCCATGCTGTTTGCCGCCCTGGCCCTGGGCATCGCCCTGCTGGTCCGCCACAGGCCGCTGTTCTCGACCCTCGATTTTCGGCGGACCGGCCTCATCCTCTGGGGCGCCGGACTGAGTTCATTTGCCGGTTTGATCGACGTGTTTCGCCTCTTTCCTGATCAGCACATCGCCCTGGTTCCCTGGGCCATCCTCGTCACCGCCGCCCTCTTCCTGGTCGCGGTACTCTGGGGAAAGCTGTTCACGCCCGTGCCCATGGCCTACGAGATCGTCGTTCAGAAGATGATTGACCCCGTGGTCGTCATGAACAGTACGAGGAAGCCCGTTTGGTTCAACGAGGCTGCCAAGGAACTCTTTTCCAGGTTCGCTCCCGAACCCGAGCATGACCCCGGCCGCGGTCTCGTGGCGGCCGTTCCTGAGCTTGAGGACCTGTTCGATCACCTCCGATCAGGCGGCGAAACCGTCGTCCGCATCAGCGGCAGGGAGTATCGGATCCAAGGGGCCCAGGCCCAGGATCAGAGGTCGGGGTTCGAGGCCCAGGCATTTGTGTTCCACGATGTGACAGGACTCAAGGACGAGACCAGCCGCCTAGAAGCCCTTGTCGAGGAGAGGACGGGGCTACTCCACCGTTCCCTGGAAATGCTCAAAGACGAGCTCCTCAACTCACAAGAGGCGCAAATCCGTCTGGAACGAACGCTGTCCGAGAAGGAACTCCT
>JAHFSN010000510.1 GCA_023265735.1 Spirochaetaceae bacterium
GAGCCCTCCGTTCCTCCCCATAGAATGCCGGGAAATTGCAGAAAATGCAATTATTAAGATTTCAGAAATGTAATTATTAAAACAATGAACATTTCTCTCACTGTGGTACATTGAACGCAGGAGGCTCTTCGTGAGAGAGACAAAGATCTTGCTGGCTCTAACCTACGCGTTGGCAATTGCGGCGTGTCTTCCTGGGCCGTCGGTCCCGACCTCCGAACCGGGAGCCGAAATCTCGCTCCTTTTGACCGAACCCCAGACGCAACCGTGGAACGCCCTTTCAGACTTTCTCCTGAAATAGTCCTGGGAAGGGCCCCGGTGCTAGGTAAACGAGGCCCACTCCATCCGTGGCAGCAGTCGGGCGCCTAGGGCCACGAGGTCGGCAGGCGCCAGCTCCACCTGAATTCCCCTCTGTCCCCCGCTGATCAAGATGGTTGAGAACAACTGGGCCGTCTCCTCCAGAAACGTGGGAAAGGCCTTCTTCATGGCCAGGGGACTGCACCCTCCCCTCACGTAGCCCGTGAGCGCCAGAAGGTCGTCCGGGCGGATGAGCTCCACCTTCCGGCAGCCGCTCACCGCAGCCGCCCGGCGCAGATCGAGTTCCAGGACCGCAGGCAGACAGAACACCAGGTGGATGGTGCCGCCCCCCGAGGCCACCAGAGTCTTGAAGACCCGCTCGGGTTCGACGCCCACCTTCTGGGCCGCCGAGACGGCGTCGAGGACGTCGCCCGGCTCGTAGGAATGGACGGTGTGGGCGACCCCCTCGGCTTCGAGGAGCCGGATCACGTTGGTCTTGGGCGCCTTCACGCCTTCACCCACATCTGAAGCTCGTCGGTACCGATGGGTTCGGACCGAATCAGATTCCAGTCGGACCGCAAACGCCCGCCCATGCCGTGGTAGGTGAACACCCGGGCCCCGCTCTTCACGCCGTCGAGCTTGTCCTTCACGACCCGCAGGTGGTCAAAGAAGATGCCCGCATGGGGAGGCGTGCGATCGTCGATGCCCCGGCGGTAGGCGATGCGCTCATAGAAAGGGTTGAAGAAGTAGAAGACGTTGAACTCCCTCCAGTCCAGCTCCTCCATCCGCCCGCAGAGGAACCTCACCGTCACCCCCAGCTTCTCGGCGGCGCCCACGGCGGCCTCATGGAGGAAGGGCCGCTGTTCGATCCCCGTCACCCGGCCGCCCCCCGAGGCCGCCATCACCAAGCAGAACTTGCCGCACCCCGAACCCACGTCGAGGACCCTCAGGCCGGGGTCGAGTCCTATCCAGTCCCGGACCCGCAGGGCCACCTTGACCGGCGTGAAATGCACCTTGGAATGGACCCGGACTTCGGGTGGATAGAGCTTGTCGAACCGGTGGTCAGAGACCGGGCGCCCCGACCTGAGGCTTTCGGTCAGGGAGTCGAAGGAAACCATGGGTCTACACTACTCCAACGGGCCTGGCCGGAAAAGCACCCCGGCGTGAACTAAACTAACCAGAAGGGAGAGTCCCCTCCCGGGAGGTCCTCATGGCGGGTTTGACGGAGAATCGAGGAGTACGGCAGCGGCCCGAGGAGGGCTTCCGGCGCTGGTTCCTCAACGAGTACTTCGAACTCATCATCTGGTACGACCGGCAAGGCGGAGACGTGACGGGGTTCCAGCTCTGTCTGGACCGAAACCGGTTCGAACGGGCCTTCACCTGGACCAAGGAGTACGCCAGCACCCACTTCGTCAGCGATGCCTACGTGGAAAAGGGCGTCTCCCACCTGGCCACCGGTATCCTCAAGGGTGCGGGACGAACCGTGTCGGCCGAAGAAACCCAGCGCCTCATCGCCGAGAAGGGCGAGCTCGACGACGACCTCTTGGCCTTTGTCGTGGAAAAGATTGAAGGTTACAACGTCAGAGAGGGTCGACGTCTACTTCCACAGTGAGCTTCTGCCCGCCCCCGCCTAGCACCACGCCCTTGAGGGGCGCCACGTCGCCGTAGTCCCTCCCCCAGGCCAGGGTGACGTGGCCGTCGCGGACCCGCAGGCCGTTGGTCGGGTCGAAGTCCACCCAGCCCTGGCCGGGGCACGCCACCGAAATCCAGGCGTGGCTGGCGTCGGCCCCCCGGATCTTGGGTTGCCCCGGGGGAGGCACGGTGTTCAGGTAGCCGCTGACGTAGCGGCAGGGGAACCCCAGGCTGCACAGCACGCTCAGCTGAAAATGGGCAAAGTCCTGACAGACCCCCTGCCTCGTCCGGGCCACCTCCTCCACCGGCGTCGAAATCGTCGTCGACGTGGGCGAATACTCGAACTCCTGGCGGATTCTGAGGGTCAAGGCCAGCACCGCCCCTAGAAAGTCCGCCTCGTCGGGAAAGAGGTCCCGGCCGTACGACGCGAAGAGTTCGTGGCGGTGGACGAAGGGCGAGGCGTAGAGGAAGGGGCTCAAGGCCGGATCCCGGGGGGCCCGGGCCCAGTGGTCCCTCACCTCCCGAACCGTGGGTCCCACCAGCAGCCCCTCGGGATGGGGATCAAAGACCTCGACCTGGTGGACGAAATCGAGGGACAGCCGGGTCAGCGGCTTCTCCCAGGCCACCGA
>JAHFSN010000511.1 GCA_023265735.1 Spirochaetaceae bacterium
TTGATGTACTCCGACGACACGTAGCCTGCCAGGAAGCGGCCGTCGGCGACCATCCGGGGAAAGAAATCTTTGGCAAAGTCCAAGGGTGGGGGCAAGGACCGATAGGGCGTCAGCGCCGCCTTCTCGAGGACGTAGAGCGCCGCATTCACCAAGTTGGGGTACCAGCTGCCCTCGGCGTGTGGATAGGAGTGGAACGCCAAGATCCGCCCCTGGTCGTCGATTTCGACGAGGTCGGAATCCTCGGGGTGGTCATTCGGGTGCAGAAAGAGGGAGCCCGCAGCCCCGCGGCCCCGGTGGTGGAAGGCCAGAAAGCGGTCAAAGTCGATGTCGAAAAGAGTGTCCCCGTAGACGACCAGAAACTCCTCGGCCAGTTGGTCGACCAGGGCCAAGACCGCCCCGGCGGTTCCCCGGGGATCTCCGTCGTTCACGATGCGGCAACGGATCCGCAGGGAGGTTGCCGACAGGAATTCCTCAATGGCTTCGGCCCTGTGGTTCACAAGCACCACGGCCTCGTCGAAGCCCGAGGACTCCAGGGCCCGCAACTGCCGAAGGAGCAGGGGAACCCCGGCCACGTCGACCAGGGGCTTGGGCAGGTTGCCCAGCCTCTCCTTGAGGCGGGTGCCCTTGCCCCCCGCCAAAATCACTGCCTGCTTCACAGGAGCCCTTCCTGGGCGGCGACTTCGGCCATGGCGCGCTTCATGGCCAGGTGCGAACCCATGGCAGGCCGCCAGCCGGTGTCGAGGAGCTTCTGGACCGAATACCGGAACCGGGGCACATCCCCGACCCAGCCTTTGCTTGAGGTCCCGAACTCCAAACGCGCCTGAGGAGCGGCCAGGGCCACCATTTCTTCGGCAATCGTCCTGACAGAGACTCCCTCGTCCACCGCGCCAATGTTGAAGACGTCGAGCTTTCGGGTGACTGAGTTCCTCAGGTGGAGCATGGCGTCCACCAGGTCGCTCACATGGAGGTACCCCTTTTGCTGGGTACCGTTGCCCAGCACTTCCAAACGCATCGGGTCCTTCCTGAGCTTCCG
Source organism: Spirochaetaceae bacterium (assembly GCA_023265735.1). GTDB lineage: Bacteria > Spirochaetota > Spirochaetia > JABEVK01 > JABEVK01 > JAIFLN01. Next base: position 1,034 of record JAHFSN010000511.1, read on the forward strand.
GGCGAAGTCCAGCAGCACGCCGTGGGTAGCCGGAACCCCGATGACGTTGGGGAACCGGAAAATCAGCGCCTGCTGGAGGGAACTCTCCACCGCGGCCGAAATGACGCCCTCGCTGGCGAGTTTCATGGCGCCATAGCTGCTGATGGGGAACAGCGGACCCACGTCTTCCTGGAGGACCGTGGCCCCCAGGTCGCCATAGATGGCCGACGTCGACGCGAAGAGGATCTTGGGAATGCCGGTGACCTTCATGGCGTTGACGACGTTGAACGTGGTAAGGAAGGTATCCCTCAAATCGACGTTGGGATCGGCGATTCCGGCGGGGATGTCGGAGTTGGCCGCCAGGTGCCAGACTTCGTCGATGGGTACCTGGGAATGGAGCCGGCCGACCAGCTCCGTGACCGGTCCTTCGTCCGCGAGGTCGATTTCGTGGACCGTGAACCGGGGATGAGTGGCAAACTCGGCAAGGTTCGCCCGGGAGCCCCGGCAGAAGTTGTCGAGGGCCTGCACGGTGGCTCCTTGCGCGAGAAGCGTGCGGATAAGGTTGACGCCGATGAAACCGGCGCCGCCGGTGACGAGGGCTACGATGTTGGGTTCCTTCCCTTCAGGAGCCGGTAGATCAGATTCGTCAGCCGAGGCCAGCGCCGTCGGAGAGACCAGTAGATCCGAGACGACCACGACTGCTGCTTCCAGCTGACTTCCCAGTAGTGGATCGCCAGACTTTCTGGTTGGGCCCAGGCCGGGACGGAACGGAGGGTCTTGTGGTCCAGCTGATGGTTGGGGAACGCGTAGAAGTAGGTGGTGGGGAGAATCACGGCAGGACCCGACGTGGCGGCCAGGTAGTTCAAACACTCCTGGGAGAACCGTGTGGGGCCCGAGTATGCCAGGATCTCCATGCCGTCGTGACCCGAAAAGGGTTTCGTTAGGTGACCCATCATGGCCTGGAGGACGGGGTGTCCGGGCCGGGATCCGATCAGGCCATTATTGATGGGGACCGAGGTGCCGTACATGAGTCCCGCAAAGAACTCGGTGGATCCCGCCAGCGGATCAAAGGAGCCCAGGCATTCAAAGTCCGTGTCGGCGTACACGCCGCCGAGGCGCTCCAGGATCTCATACCGGGCGATGTCCGACTTGACCCCGTAATTGGGGGATTTCTCGTAGCTGTCCCGGTTTTGGAGACCGAAGGCGTCGATGTCCTTTTCGGTCCAAAGCCGGTATTCCCAGTCGGGATGGAATCGCCGCCAGGTTTGAGCCCACCGGGCGTAAAGCCTCGGCAGGGGACTCCCCAGCCAGATCTGATGCAGGCGTCGGGGGATGGCTCCGGTGTCCTGGCGGGGGTTCCATCGGGCGTACGATTCCTCCACGAGCTGCCAGGAGGCGTCGTTCCGAGGAAACGATCCTCCCTGGGACCGCTGGACCGAAGCCCAAAACTCGGGCTTGGGGCTCATCTCCGCCACAACTTCCTCAGCCGGTTCTTCAGCCGACTCCAAGGTGTCAGGGCTCGCCAAGT
>JAHFSN010000046.1 GCA_023265735.1 Spirochaetaceae bacterium
CGCGATACGGACCACTGAACCCCCAACGAATACAGCCAGGCACAACCCAGGGCGGCAAACGAAAGACCCGCAACCCACGGCGTGAGCTCACGAAAATGGCTTCCTCGGAGGACGAAGGCCAAAGTAAGGAATCCCAACAGGGTCAGTCGAATGACGTTGATGTATTTTTCAGCTTGGCGTTGCTGGATCAGCTGTTCGCGTTCGTCAATCGTCGACATAGGGCTAGTTTAGACGGGATCTTCCCATTTTGCCCACGGTACGCTAAAGTGGCGCCCATGAAAACCGCCTTCCTCTTTCCGGGCCAGGGTGCCCAGTATCCGGGGATGGCCCGGGACTTATACGAGGCCAGCGCCGAAGTTCGTGACCTATTCACCTTGGCAAGCGACACCACGGGAGTGGATGTGAAGCGGCTTCTGTTCGAAGGAACAGACGAAGAGCTCAAGGAGACGGTCAACACCCAAATCTCCGTGACCTTGGCCAACCTTTCGTCCTTCCTTGTCCTGAACGAGAGGGGCCTCGACGCCCAGGGCGTTGCCGGATTCAGCCTCGGTGAATACTCGGCCCTCGTCGCGTCCGGGGTTCTCACGGCGCAGCAGGTCTTTCCCCTCGTGAAATTGAGGGGAGAGTTCATGGCCAAGGCCGCGTCTGCCCTCGACCGTTCAGCGGGCGATCCTGGAATGGCTGCGGTCCTGGGTCTCGGCCAAGACAATGTCGACCAGGTCCTCGCGGAATGCTCTGTCCCCCAATTGTTCGCCGCCAACTACAACAGCCCTAATCAGGTGGTTATCTCCGGAACTGCCGCGGCCTTGGCCGCTGGTATTGAGGCGCTCAAAGGCGCTGGAGCCAGACGTGTCGTCCCTCTGAAGGTCTCCGGTCCGTTCCATTCACCACTCCTGTCTGACGCTGCCGCGGCCCTTGAAGAGGCGTTGCGGTCGGTGGACTTTCGAGATCCGGTCAAGACGCTGTTCAGCAACGTGACCGGCGGAACCATCGCTTCGGGACACGAGGCCAAGGCTCTGGCTGTCCGCCAAGTGACGTCTCCTGTGCGCTGGACTACCGTTGAGCAAAACCTTCTTCGGGAAGGCTTTGAGAGGTTCGTTGAATCGGGGCCCGGGACCGTCTTGGCGGGTCTTTGGGGCGCCTTCCAGGACACGCCTGCGTGCCAGTCGGCGGGCAAGCTGGAACAAATTCAGCAGATCGTGTAAGGATGACAAGCTGCTCACAAGCGAGACGGAGGGGATTCCATGTTGCTGAAGGGTAAGACGGCTCTGGTTACCGGGGCCTCCAAGGGCATCGGTAACGCCGTAGCCGAAACGTTCCTCAAAAATGGCGCGGTGGTCTACGCCGTCAGCCGGTCCGAGGGAGATTTGTCCAAACTTCAGGCCGCGGCCGAAGAGGCTGGAACCCGCGTGGTTTTCAAGGCGTGCGATGTGGGCGATGAACCGGCCGTCACCGCCCTGGTGAAGGAAATCATCAAAGAATCCGGCGGCCTCGATATTGTGGTGAACAATGCGGGCATCACCCGGGACGGCCTTATTGCCCGGATGCCGGCCGAAGCGTGGAACGAGGTGCTCAAGGTCAATCTGGCCAGCGCCTTCTACGTGTGCAAAGCTGTGTCCATGCATCTGCTGAGCCGCCGCGGCGGGTCCATCATCAACATGAGTTCTGTGGTCGGGCTCCACGGGAACGCCGGCCAGACGAATTACTCTGCGTCGAAGGCGGGCCTGATCGGCCTGACCAAGAGCCTGGCCCAGGAGTTGGCGCCCCGGGGTGTACGGGTCAACGCGATCTGTCCCGGATTCATCGCCACCGAGATGACCGACAAACTGAACGAAGAGCAAAAGGCGGCTCTCTTTGGCCGCATCCCCATGGCCCGAATGGGCTCGGCCGCCGAAATCGCCGCCGCCGCACTTTGGCTGGCCTCCGATCTGTCGACCTACGTGACGGGTCAGGCGATTACGGTGGACGGAGGAATGACGATGTAGCCCTCCGCCCTCGCTTCTCCTGTGAGGGGGCGAGGGTGGAACGGCGAGTCTTCTTCAGAACCCCCATGAAATTACAATCAGAGAAGGAGTGATCCTATGGCGCGAAGAGTTGTTGTCACCGGACTGGGAACTGTGAATTCCCTGGGCCACGATGTGGCCAGCACTTGGGAGGCGGTCAAGGCCTCGAAGAGTGGGATCGGCCCCATTACCCATGTCGACCCGTCGGAGCTGACCTGCAAAATTGCCGCCGAAGTGAAGGATTTCGATCCCAGCCGATACCTGGACAGCAAGGAAGCCCGCAAGATGGATTCCTTCTCCGCGTTTGCGGCCTACGCCGCTCTGCAAGCTCTGGAGGACTCGGGTCTCAAAATCGGAACAGACGTCGATCCCGAGCGGATCGGCACCGTCTTGGGCAACGGCATTGGTGGCGTGGAGACCCTCGAGATCGCCTACCAGAAGATCTACACCGGAGGCGGTGCCACCCGCATCCCTCCCATGACCGTGCCCAAACTGATCAGCAACGAGGCTCCGGGCAACGTCGCCATCCTGACAGGGGCCCAGGGACCCTGCTACTCCCTCCTGACCGCCTGCAGCGCGGCCACGGATGCCATCAGTGACGCCAGCCGCTGGATCAAGGACGGAGTTTGCGACGTGATGATCAGCGGCGGCACCGAGGCGGCCATCACCCTGCTGGGCGTCGGTGGGTTCTGTGTCCTGAAGGCCGTGACGAGCAAATTCAACGACACCCCGGAGAAGGGAAGCCGTCCCTTCGACAAAGATCGCAGTGGCTTTGTGATGGGCGAGGGTGCCGGTATTCTCATCCTTGAGGAATACGAGCACGCGAAGAAGCGCGGTGCCAAAATCTACGCCGAACTGGCAGGGTTCGGCATGACCTGCGATGCGTATCACCTCACCAGTCCTCATCCCGAGGGCGTGGGGGCTATCCGGGCCATGAAGATGGCTCTCAATATGGCGGGGCTCCAACCATCGGATATCGGCTACATCAACGCCCACGGGACCAGTACCGAGATCAACGACCCCACAGAGACCAAGGCCATCAAGGCCGTCTTCGGGGACCACGCCTACAAGCTCAAAGTCAGTTCCACCAAGAGCATGACGGGCCACTGCATCGGGGCGGCCGGCGCTATCGAGGCGATCTTCTGCATCCTGGCCCTAAGGGACCAATGGGTTCCTCCCACCATCAATTTGGACAACCCGGATTTGGAAGCAGGCTGCGATCTTGACTACGTTCCCCACCACGGAGTTCCCCACCCCATGAAGGCCGTGATGAGCAACACCTTGGGCTTCGGCGGGCACAACGGTGTGGTGATCTTCCAAAAAGTCTGAGTTGGAGAACGAGGAGAAATAGAAAGACCCGGTCGCCTTGACCGGGTCTTTGTTTTGATCGATCCTCCCAGATTCCGTCTTGTCCCCTCGTCCTAGAGCGGGACCCCCAACGGTTCCACCATCTCTCCGATGATCTTTACCTCCTTCTGCAGAAATCCCTGCCCGTCGACCCACCGGCGCTGGTGAAGGCGGCCAATGATTCGAACCTCCCGGCCCCGGCACAGACGGGGCCGACAACCGTCAAAGGCCGCCTCGTCGGCTTCGACCAAGAAGACCGACGCCGTCTCGTGATGCTCGGGGGTCTCGATGGGGAACCGAAAGATCGGAGGGCCCGCCTCGCTGGCTTCGGGCTCGGCAAGGAGCGTTCCCTCCAGCCACACCGAGTTCAGATTGGTTCCTGTCGCGCACTCAAAAGGCCGGATCATCGGCGTCCTCGTGGGAGACCTCGGCCTTCTTGTCGAACTTGGGCTTGAACTCGACGCTCTCGCCGATCACCTTGATCTTGGAGTGGTTGTGTCCTTCCTTGTCGGCCCATCTGTCCTGTTTGAGCCTTCCCACCACCCGGACTCCCCGGCCCTTGGACAGGGTCTTGAGGCAAAGTTCGGCCGTTTTGTTCCAAACTTCGACGTCGAAATAGCTGACTTCCGACTTCTTCTCGTTGTCTTGGTTGAAGTAGCGGTTGGTCGCCACCGAGAACATGCAAAGCTTGCTCCCACTCTCCAGTTCCTTCTTTTCGGGGTCCCTGACCAGGTTGCCCTCGATGAGGACCGAATTCAGACTGTTCATCCCTTTACCTCCTTGGTGATGGCAGTTCGACCCTATTGACGGGTCGGAACCCGTTCCCGCTTGAGAGATTGGAATCCTTCTATGGTTTTTTTTTCAGTTCTCCCTATACTATGTTCCTATGCCCATTGATCTTCTGGAAAAACGGATCACCAGTGATTGGATCGAAGTTCGCGAAAAGCTTGGCACTCCGGTACGTTTGAAAGCCTATCTCAAGCTGGAGGACGAGAGGATCGCGGCCATCCCCAAGGACCTGCGGGCCTGCACCATGGCAGGTATTGTGGAGTACAAAAAGAAGATCGCCGCCAGCGTCTTCAATTTCTTGACGCGCCTCACCTACACGACCCCCAACCAGGACGAAATTCTGGGGTCCGAAGCAGATATCCGCCTCCTGTTGGTCATTCTCGGCGTGGAAAACCTCTTTGCCATCGGGCAAATAAAACCTCCCAAGGACGCTGAGGTCCCGACTCCTGGGGCTAGCAAGACTCGTCCTCCGGTGGAAGAGGTGGTGGCCGAGGTGAAGGCCCGGGTGGCCAACAACCCCGAGCTGGCAAAGAATCCCCACGTGAAGAATATTTTCATGGAGATTCAGCTCTACCAGAAGGAATTTGACCAGTTCGCCACCATGTCGCCCCAGATCCCGGATGACCGGGCACCGACCTTCTTTGCCAACTACAAGAAGCGGATCGACGGCATCCTCGACAACCTGCACGCCCATTTCCGGGAGATCCGGAGGCTGGAGGATGCCGAGCTCAACAAGGAGATCGAGGTTTCAGAAGAGAGCCAGTTTACCGTTCCTGAGTTGGCTAAGCTCATCTCCAGTCAGGCCCAAGAGATGACGAGGGTGCGGTCCAGCATCTTCCATGCCCTGCAGGAGGGGTACCAGATCCGCAATCTCCTGCTCAAGCTTGTGGACACGAGGGAACCCCTCGTGGCGCTCTTTGACGAGGAGCTTACCCTCCTCGACACCCGGCAAGAGTCAGCCGCCACGGGGCACCCGGCGGCGGTCAAGCTGGCCCGGAGCGTCGCGACGGTCCTGGAGGGCCCCTCCTGGCGAAAGAGCTAGTCGAGGACCAGCAGGGCCGGATTCGGGGGCATTCCCTATTCCCGACTCTTTTGCTTTTTTTCCTGACTTATCCTATTATCAATCCTGCAAGGAGTGGGCAATGGAGCAGAAAGCCGATATCGGCCTGATTGGGTTGGCCGTGATGGGTCAGAACCTCGTCTTGAACATGTGTGACCACGGATACACCGTGGCTGTCTTCAACCGGACTGTCAGCAAAGTCGACGAGTTCTTGAATGATGCGGGCAAAGGCAGGGACAACCTGTTGCCGGCCCGATCAATTGAAGAATTCATCGGTCTCCTCAAGCGGCCCCGGAAGGTGATGCTCATGGTCAAGGCCGGCGAGGTGGTGGACCAGTTCATCGACCTCGTCCTTCCCTATCTCGAGAAAGGCGATATCGTCATCGATGGCGGAAACAGCCACTTTCCCGACTCCAATCGTCGCACGAAGTCTTTGGAGGAGAAAGGGATCTTGTTCGTCGGTTCCGGTGTCTCGGGTGGTGAGGAGGGCGCTCGGTTTGGCCCATCGCTGATGCCCGGGGGCAATCCCGCCGCCTGGCCCGCCATCAAGCCCATCTTCCAGGCTATTGCAGCCAAGACCGACAGCGGAGAACCCTGCTGTGACTGGGTCGGCGGAACCGGGTCGGGGCACTACGTGAAGATGGTCCACAACGGCATCGAATACGGCGACATGCAGCTCATCTCCGAGGCCTATCACATCATGAAGAGTTACGTGGGTCTTAACCACGAAGAGATGAAGGCGGCCTTCGACTTCTGGAATACCGGGGAGCTCAACAGCTATCTGATCGAGATCGCCTCCGGGGTCATCAGCTACAAGGACACCGATGGGTCCCCCCTCCTCGAAAGGATTCTCGACAGCGCCGGCCAGAAGGGTACCGGCAAGTGGACGGCCGTCGACGCCCTCGATATGGGAATTCCGGTCACCCTCATCGGCGAGGCTGTCTTTGCCCGCTGCCTCTCGGCCCTTAAGGAAGAACGCGTCCGGGCCGCCGGCGTCCTGGGCGGCGGTAACCGGCAGAAGTTCTCGGGCGACAAGGCGGCCTTCCTCAAGGATCTGGGAGAAGCCATGCTGGCTTCCAAACTCGTGAGCTATGCGCAAGGCTACATGCTCATGCGGGAAGCAGCCAAGGAGTACGGCTGGGACCTCAATTACGGCGGCATCGCCCTGATGTGGCGGGGCGGCTGCATTATCCGGTCGGTCTTCCTCGACAAGATTAAAGCGGCCTACGTGAAGAACCCGAAGCTCGAAAATTTGCTCCTCGACGACTGGTTCAAGAACGTGATGCTTCGAGCCCAGGACGCCTGGCGCCGGGTGATCACCGCGGGGGTGTTGGCTGGAATTCCGTTGCCTGCCATGAGCACGGCCCTGGCGTTCTTCGACGGTTACCGGACGGCCCAGCTGCCCGCCAATATGCTGCAGGGTCTGCGGGACTACTTTGGGGCCCACACCTACGAACGAACCGACAAGCCCCGTGGCCAGTTCTTTCACACCAACTGGACGGGAACGGGCGGCAACGTCAGCTCGAGCACCTACAACGCCTAAGCAAGAATGCTCTGTCCCCCCGGGACAGGAGGGCGCCCCGGCCGGGGCGCCTTTTTTTTGCCCAGCAAGGCGCTCCCTCCTCTTTAGATTGTGTACAAATGACACAATGAGTCGTAATGATCCCCATTCCTTGCTCCCCCTCGACTCAGGGAACGATCTCAGGACAGAGACGATCTTCGACCGTCCGAAAAGGTTGGCATGAGTTATATCTATTCCTGATAAAGAGTTACACTGACAGTCGTCGGGGGCTTCTTTCTCCTTCCTTCATTGGCACGGACTTTGCAAATTAGTCAGTGGACCATAAAAGGAGGTGCCATATGGCTATTCTGAGTTGGAAGCGGGCTTCCTATCCGGAGGCCCAGCGCGAGTTCGACTCGACGAATTTTTTCCGGCGGTTCCAGGACGACTGGGATCGGTACTTTGGCTGGAAGTCCTTCCCCGAAATCTCGGGCCTCTTCGATCGGAGCGACTCCCCCGCCGTTGACGTGGTGGAGACCGAAGACGGCTGCACCGTTTGGGCCGACGTGCCCGGACTTGATCGGAAGGACATCGAGCTCTCGATTGCGGCCAACGTGCTTACAATCAAGGGCGAAAAGAAGAGTTCCGCGAAGGTGAACAAGGACAAGGATCGGCTGTACCGCGACGAGACTTGGACGGGAAGCTTTCAGAGGTCGCTCTCGCTCCCCGATTCCGTGGATCCGGACAAGGTGTCGGCCGAGTTCCGCGATGGCGTTTTGAAGGTCACGGTGGGCAAGAAAGCTGAACACAAGCCCCGCCAGATTCCCGTGGCTGTTCGCTAAATATCAGGAGGTAAGTCATGAACGAAATTGCGAAAACTGAAGATCGGCGAAGGACCCTTGTGCCCGCTTCGCAGGTCGCCGAGACCGAAGGAAAGGTCGTGGTTCGACTCGAGATGCCTGGTGTGTCTCAGTCTGACTTGGAAATCCGTGTGGAAGGTCAGGAGCTGACCATTGTGGGAAAGCGGCAAGAGCCCGCGACCCACGGCACCTGGCTGCTCCGGGAGCGAAACTGGGGCGATTTCCAAAAGACCTATTCGGTCGACGGTTCCATCGATCTGGACAAGATCGATGCGGAGCTCTCTCAGGGACTCCTGACGCTGACTCTGCCGATGAAGGACGCCGCCAAGCCCCGGCGCATCGATATCCGGTCGGCCTAGGCCCAGCCTTGTCCCCTCCCGCAAGGCGCCCCTCCAGGGCGCCTTTTCCATTTTAGGCCTTCCAGAGGAGGAGCCGCTCGCCGTGCACCTGGAACCCCGCCTTTCGGAGGGCTGGAACCGACGTGCTTTCCGATGCCGGTCGTCCATCGATGGTCTCCAAATCCCAGCGGCTCTGTCCCCCGTTGAAAAGGAGGCGGGAAGACTTTCGCGTGAGGTGCAAAAGGTCGTCTTCTCGAAGATCGGAGATGAGGTCCAGGCGTTTCCCCGAGGCTGATAGGGTGCCTACCAGGGTGTCGCCGCGCCACCAAAGCCAGGTCCCAGCCGCCCGGCGGGGCAGTTGGGAGAACTCCTCCAAACCGAGGCCGCAGAGGCTTGAGGGGTCCTGGGCGTGCTGGACCCAAAACGGGGGCTCGTCCCCGCCCCCCAGTCCTTCGACGAAACGAAGGGCCTCGGGAGTGGCGAATTGGAGCCCGGGAAGTCCACGCCAGAAAAGTCCCCCAACGATCTCTCCGGAAAGTTCCATCAGCCGGAGGGCGGGGAAGAGTTCCTTCCACTGAAATCGGGGACCCTCATGGGCCAAGAGTCCCCTGAACACCACTCCGTAGCGGTCAAGGACCAAGCGTGCCCGGCGTTTGGCGTCCTCGGTTCTCTCGAGGGGGGACAAATTCGAAAATGCTCTGTCCCCCAAGGCGGACCACCGGACCCAGCTCCCCGTTTGCGTCCGGGCCTGAGACCATCGCTGGAATCCCCTGGGCGACCGGGTTTCCACGGTCCCTCGTTCAAATTGAAAGCCCGTTCGGATCCCGTACCTTACCGGACCAAAGGTTGTGGCCGAGATCAAACCCTTCCAGGCGAGGTTCCAGACCAATTCCGTGACGGCCTCGGTGCTTCGTCCCGACCGTCGGACCAGGTTCTCGAATGGCACCTCGGCGCCCGAGGCCCCGAACAGCTGATCGACGGCCAAGGAATCAGCTTCAGACGCTGCCCCCGACCCGAAGGCGGCCCTATCTTCGGGGAAACCCAGGATCACGCGACCCGGCCCGGCACCGAACCAGCGCAGGCCCCCTTCCGTAAACAGGCGGTCGAATTCGGCGCTTCGGTACGGTTCGGTTCGGCTGGGCAGGATGGCTTCCTCCCAGAGATCGGCGGGAATCGAGAGGCCGATGAGGGGATTGATCCGGGCTTCAAGGTTCCCGGGGTCCTGATCGGGATGGACCAGCCCCTGCCACCGGCCCAAGAAGAGAGGAAGCTCCGCGACGGGTCGTACGGGGACAGAGCTTCGGCGTTGGAGGCGCCGCCTTCGGACGAGCTGTTCCCACGTCTTCTTGAGGCAAAGCTCTGGGTCCGAAACCCCTTCGGTGAGCTGCCCGGTAACGATCACTCCTTCGGCGGCCCGGGCTTGGGCCCAGTCCTGGATGGTTTCGATGCTCTGTCCCCAGAACAAGGACATGGTCTCAAAAGAGATGGGCCCGCGCCCCTCCAGCCACGACAGCCAGACATTCCGCGGATCATTCCAGCCATCGGCCATT
>JAHFSN010000512.1 GCA_023265735.1 Spirochaetaceae bacterium
GATCTAGGCGCAGGAGATCGGCGTTATGGCTAGGTCGAGGGAGCGCACGGACCACAGCCGTACTCCTTGTACGGCGAGGACCGCACGCGACCGAGACGACGCCAGAACATCGAGATCCAAGCCTGAGTTCCTAGACGGTTAGCGCGGTTTGGCCTTTGCCGTAGACCTCTTCCCAGTCGCTAACAAACCGCGCAATGCTCTGGTCCGTCATGGGGTGGTAGATGAGCTTCTTGAACACGTCCTTGCCGACGGTCACCGAGTGGGCGCCGGCCAGGCACACCCGGTGGACCTGCTCGACGTTCTTGAAGCTGGCGGCGAGGACCCGGGCGGAGAGCTTGTGGATGTGAAAGAGCTGCACCATGTCGGCCACGACCTTGGCCCCGTCGACGCTCAGGTTGTCGAGGCGGTCGACGTAGGGAGCGCAGTAGTCGGCCCCGGCCAGGGCGGCCATGAGGGCCTGCTGGGGGGTGAAGATGGCGGTGGCGGTGATCTTCATGTCCTGGGATTTCAGCAGCTTGATGGCCTTCAGCCCGTCAGGGGTCACCGGAATCTTGGCGTAGAAGTTGTCGCCGGCGAATTCCCGAATGGCGAGGGCTTCCCTCACGATGTCCTCAGCAACGCTCGCCAGACACTGCACATGGAGGGCGGGATCTCCGCCCAGAATCGACCGAATCTCCTTGATGAGGGGCCGGAATTCCTTGCGTTCCTTGGCGATGATGGTCGGATTCGTCGTGACCCCTTCCACCGGGTAGTACTCCAGCGCTTTGGCGATGAATTCGGTGTCGGCGGAGTCCAAAAAGTACTGCATAATGCCTCCAGGGCCCTTAAAGTCTAGTCATTTGCCCCTGAGGGGACAAGAAATAATGGATAAATAAAGGTTAAAATTCGTTCACGGATTTGGGGCCCCCGATTGCCAAGGCGGGGGCTTTGGCGTATGTCTGCCGTATGAGGCTGATCCTGACGCTCGGAATTTGTCTCCTGGCCTGTCCCGCGTGGGCCCATCCCCACGAGTGGGTCGATTGGGGGGTGGGTCTGGTGGTGGAGGCCGGGTCGCCTCGGACGGTGACGGGGGCGTGGCTGGAACTGACCTGGGACGAGTGGTTCTCCGCCCTGGTCCTGGATGATTATCCGGCGGTGGCCCACGGGCCCCTTTCCGCCGCCGACCTCAAGGGCCTCGAGACCGACTTTGGCCTCAGTTCTCCCGACCGGGCGGTCAGCCTGACGGTGACCTCGGGCGGCAAGGCCGTTCCCTTTCGGATCACCGCGGGTCAGCCTCGGTACGACGGCAAGAAGATCACGCTCATCTACTTTCTGGCCCTCACCTTGCCGGTATCCACGCCGTCTGACCTTCGGGTGGAGTTGTACGACCCGACCTACTACGCCGACATGGGGATCCGGTCGCAGTCCGGGGGGTACTTTGCGGGGGTGAAGGACCCCGCCCAGGCGCCCGGTTCGGTGTCCTTCGCCCGGGACCAGGCGCATCCCTATTACGGCGGTTCCGTGGTCCCCGAAGTGGTAGTCTTCGCGCTGAAGCCTTGATAGAATGCCTCCATGAATCCGTCCGTCCTAAACCTCGCCCCGACGCTCCTTTGGAAGCACTTTTCGGCCTTGTCCGCCATACCCCGATGCAGCCGTGACGAGGCCAAGGTCTTGGCCCACGTGAAGGCCCTGGCCGATTCCTGGGGGCTTGTCTGGTCCCAGGACGCCACGGGGAATCTCTGCATTCGCAAGCCGGCGAGCGCCGGTCGGGCCGGGCAAACCGTGGTCCTCCAGGGCCACCTCGACATGGTCTGCGAACAGAACCGCGGCCGGAACCACGACTTCACCTGCGATCCCATCGAACTGATCGTCGACAACGGCTGGGTGCGGGCCGACAACACCACCCTGGGGGCCGACAACGGCATCGGGGCCGCCGCCATGCTGGCCGTCCTCGAAGACAAGACCCTGGTCCACGGTCCCCTCGAATGCCTCTTCACTGTCGACGAGGAGACCGCCCTCACCGGCGCCCTGGGTCTCGACCCCGGCCTGATCTCCGGGCGGGTCCTCCTCAACCTCGACTCCGAGGACGACGGGCATTTTACCGTCGGGTGCGCGGGCGGCATGACCAGCTGGGCCGAGGTGCCGGTGGCCACAGCGAAGTCCGACGCCCCTGCGGGATGGTCCGTGTTCCTCAAGGGCCTCTCGGGTGGCCATTCCGGGACCAATATCCACGAGCAGCGCGGCAACGCCCTCACCCTGATGGGACGGTTCCTGGCGGAGTTTCTGGCCACCCAGCCCGCCGGGACCTGGCAGCTGGCCACCCTGGAGGGCGGCGACAAGCACAACGCCATCCCCCGGGAGTCCACCGCCGTCCTGGCCGGACCCAAGGATGGACTTCCCTCCCTCGTGGCCTTTGTCGGCCAGATGCAAAGCGTCTACGCGGGGGAGTTGGGCCCCGAGGGGCAGAACCTGGCGTTCGAAACCTCTCCCGTGGCGGTTCCCGGCAAGGTCCTGACCCCGGCCAGCCAGCGCGTCCTCCTCGATCTTCTG
>JAHFSN010000513.1 GCA_023265735.1 Spirochaetaceae bacterium
AGGACCTCGCGGTAGGCGCCCATGGTGGGGAGCATGCCCGCGACCCTCTGGCCGACCACGAGGTCGGACTGGGCCTCGGTACCCAGGGCTTCGACGACTCCGGCAAACTCGTACCCCGGGGAAAACGGCGGCCGGGGGGCCAGGGGGTAGCCACCCGCGGCGGCCATCACGTCGGCGAACCCGACCCCGGCGTACCTCACCCGAACCCGGACCTTGGTTGGCGCGAGAGGCGTCAGGGGAAGTTGGGCCAGGGCCAGGGGGCCCCGGGGGGAAACGATCCATGCATTCATAGGAGACTCCTTTTCTCCTAAGGTGTCCCCGCCAATCGAGGTCGTCGTTATCCTAGGTTAATTTGCGGGTCGGGATCGAAGGCGGCTGAGGGTCACTGGGGTCACGCCCAGGTAACTGGCCACGTCGTACTGCTTCAGGTGGGGTTCCAGGCCGGGGTATTCGGCCAGGAATTTCTGGTACCGGGTGGCCGCGTCGTCGAGGACCAGGGAGCGCTCTCTCTTCTCGGCCAGGACGAGGGCATTCTCGAGGATGTGCCGGTGGATCCGGGACCAGGCGGGCGAACGGGCTGCCAGGGCCAGCCAATCGGCGTACACGAAGGTCAGCAGGGTGGTTTCCACCACGGCCCGGATGGTGTAGAGCGACGGGCCGCCGGTGACTAGGGCCGTCTGCGACGACACGAAGCTTCTCCCCTGGCAGAAGTACCGGGTGAACTCGTCCCCGCCAGTGCTGTAGAAGTATCGGAGGATGCCATTGGCCAGGAACCCGACGAGCCGGGTGGTCTGCCCTGCCTTCACAAAGTCCTCGCCCGCGGCCAGGTGCCGGACCTTCAGATAGGGGACCAGAAGCTGGCGGTCCTTTTCGGGCAGGGGTTCCTGGGCGTCAAGGGTCTGCCACAGGACAGCCAGCTCCGCCTCCATGGCTAGCGCTTCCTCCAGACCTTGAAGTACCAGATGCGCAGGGCGTCGGCCCGGGTCCAGATTGTCCAGACCAGAGGCCGGAAGACGAAGTCCCAGGCGCCGTGCCGGTGGCTTCGGCGGCCGCCGAAGCCGTTCTTGAACCGGTAGAGGCCGTGCATGGGATGGGCCGGGTCGTCGGTGGGCGGAATGCCGAACATGTCGTATTCCACGGCGCCCCGGTCCCTGGCGTCGGTCATGGCGGCCCATTGGAGCAGGTAGGGGGCCATGAGGTTGCGGTGCTCGTTGGAGCTGGCCCCGTAGAGGTAGACCGCTTGGCGGCCGTGGACCAGGACGATGTTGCCGGCCAGCAGCTGCCCCTCGTACCGGGCCAGCCACAGCGACAGGTCGGGGGCGTGGGCAAACAGGTCGCGGTAGTAGGCCTCGGAATGGATGCTGATCTTGTCGCGTTCGGATGTCTGCCGGTAGAGGGCGTACCAGTCGGCCAGGGCCTCGACCCCGGCCTTCTCGACGGTCACGCCCTTCTTTTCCGCCAAACGGATGTTGTAGCGGGTCTTCTTGTGCATCCGGCCCAGGAGGGTCTCGTCGTCGGCCAGGGGCACGATCACGGTATCGGCGGGCTGCACATCGGCCGGGGGCTTGCGGAACGGGCGGCCCAGGGGGGCGGGGAAGGGATCGCTCACCGACGCTTCTTCGGCATCCGTGTCCGAACCGGGACCAGTGTCGGAGGTCGTTCCGGTCAGCAGGTCCCAGCGGAGACCGAGGGCCCGGGGCGGCAGATGGGGACGAAGGGCCCGGGACAGCTCGGCCAGCCGGGCCTCGAAGCCTGGGGCCTTCAGAAAGTCCGTATTGGCGGGTCCATGGGGAATGTAGGCCAGGGTGAACCCGAGGGGCAGCCTCCGCAGAAGCACCGAGAGGGGAAACTCCTTCGGGGTTCCTTCGTCGGACCAGCGGACCACAAAGGCCCGGGACGACCAGCCGTGCCGGGCCTTGAACGCGGCCCACCACGAGGTCTGGAGGAAGGCTTCGGCGGCGTCGAGTCTCTGATTTTCGCAGACTTCCACGCGTAGGGAGGGGAGTTCGCTCATGGGTGTCCTTCCGCCCGGGGGCGAGCCGAAAATCAGCCTACTTCGCCGTTGAGAACCTTCAAAGTTTCGAGAAGGGCGGTGCCGGCCCGGAGGGTCTTGGTCCCGCAGACGACGAGACCGTCCTCGCACTTCAGGGGAGTGGCAAAGAAGGTGTCGATGGTGATCTGGGGCTTCAGGGGAGAACCGACCACCCCCGCTGGGTCGCCGTCGAGGGTCACGGGGGTACCCACGGGCACCCTGTCGGCGAAGATCACCTCCACGTCCTGCTCACCCTCGGCCCCGCCTTTCTTGGGGCGGCTGGCGGCCAGCAGCATGCCGTTGGACACCTCGCCCCTCAGCTTGGCCGGCTTCAGGTTGGCCGCCAAGATAATGTGGTGGCCGATGAGCTCCTCGGGCTTGTAGTGGAGGGCCAGACCCGACACGATCTGCGTGTTGACCCCCTCGGCAATCTCTAGCTGTTCGATGAAGAGCTTGTCGGCCCCGGGGTGCTGCTTGGCGTCGACGATCTTGGCCAC
>JAHFSN010000514.1 GCA_023265735.1 Spirochaetaceae bacterium
GTTGGGAATCCCCAGGGACGATCCTGTGCCAAGGTCAAAAAAAGACTCCTGGCCGATGCCCACGGATACGCCGTTCGAGGTGATGTAGCCGAGGCCCCTCACGATCTGCATCGTGGCAAGGGTGGTGATGAGAGCGTTGATATGAAGCTTGGAGATGACGAACCCGTTCACCAACCCCACGACGGTGGTGGCGGCCAGGGCCGCCAGGACACCCAGGGTAATGCTTCCCGTCCACTGCATCACCATGGCGGAGAGGACCCCGGAGAAGGCCACGACGGCGCCCACCGACATGTCGAAGTCGCCGCTGGCCAGACAGAAGAGCATGGTGCACGCGACCATCCCAACCATGGAGACGGCCAGGGAGAGACCAATCAGATTGGGGACGGAGAAGAAGTTCGGGACGGAGAAAGACAGGGCGGCAAACATGACCAGAAAGACAATCAGCATGCCCGCATTGTCCCAAAGGCGCTCCAGGGCGGCCCGGCGGTTGGGAACGGTTGAAATGTTAGTCTGTGAAGACATCGGAATCTCCTTTTGAATCAGCGACCGGCAGGGCCAGACTGAGGATGCTTTCTTGGGTGGCGTTTTCCCTGAGAACGGAAGAGACGATGCGTCCTTCTCTCATGACGAGGATTCTGTCGCAGATGCCCAGCACTTCGGGAAGATCGCTGGAAACGACCACAACGCCCATGCCTTTCTCGGCCAGTTCGTAGATGAGCCGATAGATTTCATTCTTGGCGCCCACATCGATCCCTCGGGTGGGCTCGTCCATCAGCAGGACCTTGGTATGGACGCCCAGCCACCGGGCCAGGATGGCCTTCTGCTGGTTGCCTCCCGAAAGATTCAGGATGAGCTGGTCGGGCGACGGCGTCTTGATCCGAAGTTCCCGGATGAACCTCTCCGTGTTGCCGATTTCCCAGCCTTGGCGAAGGATGAACCGGCCCCAGGCGTGGGTCTTCCGGGCCGTCAGGTTGATGTTCTCCAGGACCGACCGGATGGGGATGATGCCCTCTTGCTTCCGGTCCTCGGGGCACAATCCTAAGCCCGCCGTGATCGCGGCAGCGACAGAACGAAACCGGACCGGCTGACCGGAAAGCCGGATCTGACCCCGGAGGGGCTGTTGAGCTCGGAAGATCAGCTTCATCAGCTCCGTCCTCCCGGCTCCCACGAGACCGAAGAACCCCACGACCTCGCCCCGGCGGACCTCGAAACTCGCGGGGGCGGTCAACCCAGGTCCTTCCAGATCCTGGACTTCCAGAATCGGTTCGCCGAGGGGCCGGGGGCGGTAGTCGTAGATGTTGGTGATGGGCCGACCCACCATTTCGGCCACCAGGGTGTCGCGGGTCACCTGGGAGATGTCGGAATGCTGCTGGACGAGTTTTCCATCGCGGAACACCGTGATCGTGTCGCACAGTTCGAAGATCTCCTCAATGCGGTGGGACACGTACAAAATGGCCCGACCGCGGGCCCGAAGTTCGCGGATGGCGTGGAACAGCCGCCGGACTTCCCTCTCCGAGAGGGAACTCGTCGGTTCGTCAAAGGCAATGATCCTGGCGTCATGGGCCAAAGCCTTCGCGATCTCGATCATCTGACGTTGGCCAATGGAGAGGGACTTCACCTTGGTTTGGGGGTCGATGTCCTCCCCCAGGTTCTTCAGCTGTTTGCGGGCCGACTCGAGGAGCTTTCGCTGGTCGACGACTCCTCCGCGGTGCGGAAGGTGCCCGAGCATCAGGTTTTCGGCCACCGACAGCTCGGGGACGAGGTGCAGCTCCTGGTAAATGACCGAGACCCCGGCCTCGATCGCCTCGCGGGTGTTCCGGAAGGACACGGGTTCTTCGTTGACCCTCAACTCACCGGAACTGGGGTGATACGCCCCCGAGAGGATCTTGAGGAGGGTGGACTTCCCCGCTCCGTTCTCTCCCATGAGTCCGTTGACCTTGCCGGGAGCGATGGAAAACGAGACATCGTCGAGAGCCGTGACTCCAGGAAACCGTTTTGAGATGTGTTCAAACTTGAGAGACGTTGTCATGAGCTCTCCTTGGGGAGAAAATTGATCGACTCCAACCATTGGGCGCAGGCCCCCCGCCAGGAGCCTGCGGGTTCCCCCTCGGCGAGCCCGAGCCCATGGGGCCCGTGGTCGTAGAGGCGAAGTTCTACCAAAATGCCCTGGCTGGACCAGACTTCTGCTAGCTTTTGGCTTCCCTCTACGGGGACGAGAGCGTCCTCTTTGGTATGCCAGAGGAAGGTCGGCGGCAGACCTTCGGCGGGGTGAAGGGCGGGAGAATGCTCCTCCAGAAGCTGCGGCGTCGCCTGGCCGAGGAAGAGATTGCGGATCGTTTGCGGGTGGCCGCCCCAGGTGAGGTCCACCACGGGGTAGCCAAGGATCAAGGCGTCGGTCCCCGAGGCCGCCGACGCGGCCAGATGGCCCCCGGCCGAGAAGCCCAAGACCCCCAGCCGAGTGGCCCGAGGTCTGAGGTACCGAGCCAGGTTCTGGACTTCCTCCACCGGCACCTTTGGACGTTCGGGGG
>JAHFSN010000047.1 GCA_023265735.1 Spirochaetaceae bacterium
CATGATCGACCACCTGCTTCACCGGGCCGACCAACTGCCCTGGACTCTCCAGATGATGGACGAGATCGGGGTCGACCCCCGCCGGGTGGTCATCGAGCTCACCGAAGAGGCCGTAGGACCCGACACCGAATCCCTGCGGAGGCTGGTGGAGGTCTACCGCAAACACGGCTGCTCCATTGCCGTCGACGATGTGGGGGCCGAGGCCTCCAACCTCGACCGGATCGGGTACTTTGAGCCCGACATCATCAAGATCGACGCCCTCATCCTCCGGCGGTCCCTCCGGGAGCGGAGCTTCCGTCAGGTGCTCAAGGGCCTGGGGGCCATCGCCGAGGGTCTGGGCGCCTCGCTCCTGTTCGAAGGTGTGGAGACCGAAGCCGACTTGGACCAGGCCTTGGGCTTCGGGGCCCGGTTCCTCCAGGGCTGGTACTTCTCGAAGGCGGGTCCCGACTTCCTTCCCGACACGGCCTTCTCCAAGATGCTGCTCCCCTCGCTTCAGAACTATGGCCTGCGGGTTCAGCGGGGAACCGAGGGCCGAAAGCGTCGGCTAAGGCAGACCATAGAGCAGCTGGGCCGCCCTCCCATCCCCGCGGAGAATGCCCCGGGGTTCTGGGAGTTCTCCCTCGAGGCCTTGCGCGGCTGGGGCGAACCGGCGTGCCGCGTCTTCCTCACCGACCATTCGGGGTTCCAGGTGTCGCCCAACTACGAGAAGTGGTCGTCGGATTGGCAGATCAACCCCGCGGGCCTGGGGCGATGCCGTTCGATCCGCCCGTATTTTCCCGGGGATGGAGACAACCGCTGGTCGGTGAGCGACGCCTACTACGACGTCAACGACAGAACCCTTCTCAGGACCTACAGCCGACCCGCAGGGCCCCGGCTCATCCTCTTCGTCGACGTTCCAGAGATTGAAAATCGACCCTGAACCGGCTAGAGTGGTTTCAGACTGTCTGATTTGCGTCGAGGAGCCCGAATGCCCGTCTGGAACCGCATCGCTGAAATACTGAAGCCCCAGAGCGACCATATCGTTCAGGCCGAGGCCCTGGTGAAGGAATACCGGCATCGAGGTTGCCTTCCTCACACGCCCAAGGAGCTTCTGGCCCTCTCGGACGAGGTCATCACAGCCTTCTACGCCATCCTGATGGACAGCAAGGTGCCCGTCAGCCCCGTGGCCGACCAGCCGGACTCGGGGTGGATCACCCAGTCGTCGGCCTGCTTCGTTAACATCCGGGCCACGGGTCTCGTTGACGGTCAATTCGGCACCTTCGTCCAGGCCTCCAAGTTGCTGCCGGGCCTTCGGGTCAAGGCCCTCCACCTGGCTCCCTTCCTCGAGTACGAATTCGGGACTGTGTACGCCATCCGCAGCCTCAAGACCATCGCCCCCCAGCTCCTCCACCCCGGGCTCCTCGAAGCGGGACTCCGGGCTCCCCTTCAGCTCGACGCGTTCATCCAGGCCGCCCACGTTTTGGGCAAGGCCGTCGGTTTCGACCTGGAGCCCCACACGGCCCAGTACTCCATCCCCGCCCTCGAGGTGCCAGAAGCCTTCCGCTGGATCAAGGTCTTTCCCCAGGACCGCAACTGGCTGGACTACATGCAGACTCCCGAAAGCATCTACACCCAGGAGGTGCAGGATCGCCTGGCCGCCGAGGTGAGGACCCTGGTCACGGGGTTTCTGAGGGACCACTCCCTCCATACCTTCGACGAAGAAGAGAATGATTCAGCCGAGGCCCTGGCCAACAAGCGCCAGGCCTTCCAAGACGCCGTGCAGCTTATGATCCGGGAGGGCTACTGGACGGTGCCCGCCCACGCCTGGGACTCGGATGGTCTGCCCAAGTTCGACGGCTACCACGCCGACGGCTATCCCAAGTTCCAGTACCTCAACCGCCAGGGCAACGACTCCAGCAGCCAGGCTTTCCACATCGTGACCCCCTTCGCCTTCTACCGGCACTTGCCGCTTCAGGGGACGAACCTGCGTCAGAAACCCGAAACCAACCCGTCGGCCCTCGACCTGTTCTGTTCGGCGTTCCTCCACTGGCGCGACCGGCACCACTTCGACTTTGTCCGCCACGACAGCGTGGACCACGTGTTCGACTCCATCTTCGACAACGACGGCAACTGGCCCCTTTCGGACAGGCCGACGCCCACGGTGCTGGCCGAGTTCATCCGCCGGTCCCGGCTCCCCGGAAAGCCGTTCATCGCCCATCTGGCCGAACGCCTGGGGAACGACGTCGAGGACTACTCGTCCATTGGTTACGACCTGCTCCTGGGCAGCGACATGATGGAGACCGTGGGCCAGGCCCACCTCGACAAATCGTTCCGCCTGCAGGGACAGCTCGACGACCTCAACGCCCGCCGCAAGAGTCCCTTCGCCGTGGCCTACGCCGTCGACACCCACGACACGGGCAACCCCTTTTTCTGGGGACAGAGCTTGACCGAGAAACTGGGCGCCGAAGGGATGAAGACCCGGCTCTTCCTGAGCCGGTTCCTAGGCTGGGGCCGAGGGAAGCGCCCCAAGTACGAGGTGATGGGTCTGGCCGACCTTTCGAACGGCCTCTTCCCCGCCAACGTGTCCGAGAAGAACCTGGTCTGGGTGGGCGATGGGGCCTTCAACTCCTGGTACCATCATCTGGAAGACCTCTACGGGGAACTGAAGCCGGTGCTCGAAACGGCTACCCTGGTCGAGGCGTTCGCCGGCCGAACCTATTCCTGGTGGATGGTGGAAGGCGCGTCGACGCTGATCGTGTTTGGGGTTTGGTACGAGGACAGCTGGGCCTACAGCGAGACCGGTGTGGAACACAACGACACGAAGGAACGCTACTCGGCCAAGCCGGGCGAGTTCCCCTTCAGCCAGAGGGACATCGTGTCGAAAGCCGGCAACCAGTGGAACCTCCGGGCCCTTCGCACCGAGGAACTCTCCAAAAACCTGAAGGTCTGGCTGATCCCGGCCAAAGCATGACGGCCCTTGTCACCGGAGCCTCGGCCGGTATCGGCGAGGCCTGCGCCAGGGCCCTGGCGGCCCGGAACTACTCCCTCGTGCTGGCGGCCCGGCGGGTCGACCGTCTCGAGAAGCTGGCCGAGGAGCTGCGAACCCTCCACGGCGTCTCGGTGACCGCCGTGGCCCTCGACGTGACCGACCGGGCCCAGGCCGAATCCCTTCTCGAACGGGCGGGGAACCCCGTCGTCGACGTGCTGGTCAACAACGCTGGGTTGGCCCGGGGCCTGGAGCCCCTGCCCGAAAACAACCCCGACGACTGGGACGAGATGATCGATGCCAACGTGAAAGGTGTCCTGTGGGTGACCCGGCCCGTGGTGCGGCAGATGATCGCCCGGCAGGCCCAGGGGCCCACCCCGACCCACATCGTCAACCTCGGGTCCCTGGCCGGGGTAGCGGCCTACCCGAACGGCGCCGTCTACTGCGCCACCAAGGCCGCCGTGAAGGCCCTGAGCGATGGACTCCGCCAAGACGTGAACCAGTACCCCATCCGGGTGACCTTGATCCAGCCAGGAATGGTGGAAACCGAGTTCTCCCAGGTCAGGTTCCGGGGGGACGAAGGGAGGGCCAAGGCCGTCTACCGGGGCATCGACCCCCTGACCGCCGCCGACATCGCCGATCTCGTGGTTTACGCCGTGACCGCTCCCCTCCGGGTCCAGATCACCGAACTCACCGTGACCGCCACCCACCAAGCCAACGCCTTCACCGTCTTCCGCAAACCCTAATTGTCCACGGTGCCCAGAAGCCCTCCTCGACACCGGCAAGCGAAGCGAAGCCGCCATCTCGAGCTTCCCCCATAACCGAAAGCACCACCGACCCCACCCGAACCCGAAGTCGAGCGAAGCGAAGACCACCGTGGAACGGGCGAAGGAGATCGACGTTTTGGCGAAGTCGAGGAAGTGCACGGAGCACAGGCGTGCTGTGTGCACGCCGAGCACCGCACACGACCGAGACGAAGCCAAAACGCCGAGGTCCGAGCCCTAGTGGGTTTCTTCTTCGCTGAGGAGCCGTTCGGCTTCTAAGGCCGCCATGCAGCCCGACCCCGCGGCCGTGATGGCCTGCCGGTAGACCTTGTCCTGCACATCTCCCGCGGCAAACACGCCCTTCACCGAAGTGCGCGCCGTTCCCGGGACGGTCTTCAGGTAGCCCGTTTCGTCCAGCTCGAGCTGACCATCAAGGAACTTCGTGTTGGGCTCATGGCCGATGGCGTAGAACAGTCCAGCGGCCTCGATGACCTCGGTGGCCCCGGTCTGGTTGTTCTTCACCTTCACGCCCGTCAGAGTCTTGTCGCCCAGGGCCTCCAGGGCCTCGGTGAACCAATGGATCTGGATCTTCGGGTTGTTCTTGGTGCGGTCCTGCATGGCCTTGCTGGCCCTCAGGACGTCGCGCCTCACCAGCAGGTGGACCACCGAACCGAACTTGGTGAGGTAGGTGGCCTCTTCGCAGGCCGTGTCACCCCCACCAATGACCACCAGGGGCTTTTGGCGGAACAGGGGGAGGGCTCCGTCGCACACCGCGCAGGCCGAGATGCCCCGCTGCCAGAGCTTCTCTTCGCCGGGGAGGCTCAGTCTCTTGGCCGTGGCTCCCGTGGCCAGAATGAGGGTCTGGGCCAGAAACTCTCCTCCGTCGGTGACGACCCGGAAGGGCCGCTTCGACAGGTCAACCGAGGTGACGGTGTCGGTCTCGATGCGAGTGCCGCAGTGCACCGATTGGGCCCGCATGCGGTCCATCAGTTCGGGACCCGGAAGACCTTCGGGAAATCCCGGAAAATTCTCGATTTCGGTGGTGGTGGTCAGCTGGCCTCCCGCGGCCACGCCTCCCGCCATGAAGCCCTCGAACATCAGGGGCTTGAGGTCGGCTCGGGCCGTGTAGATGGCCGCCGTGTGTCCCGCGGGACCGGAGCCGATGATAATGACGTTTTCGACGGTGGTGCTCATGGGGATCAATATAGGGAATTTGGCATGAAGAGGCAAAGGCTCCGTCCGTTCATCGGAAGGGGGGAGCGGGGTGGTCGGCAAGCCGCACCAACGAGGAATTCACGTAAGTCAAAATTTCCGGGGGAAGGGTATTGAGCTCGACCCGGTAGCGGCGCTCAAACGGGTCGGGGTTGAAGGCCCCGTTGGCCCTGAGCAGGGAGGCATCGAGGCGCCGGCCCTCGTCGATCCGGTGCAGGGACACGGGGCTCTCGCCGATGACCGTGATGACGTGGTCGAGGGTGAACGAGCCGAACGAAAGCTGCATCCCATGGATCCGTTTCCAATTCTGATCCTCGTACCAGACGATCAGGTGAAGCTCTCGTGTAAAGAAGACCCTCCGGGGCTTGTCCCCGGGAATCTGGCGCGGATCAGGGGTTTCGACAAACATTTTGAACTGCCCTCGGACACCCTAGATACCGCGTTCCTGACTTTTTTTCCAGGGGGAGAGGGCCGACCCCACCGGCTTTACTTCAGGGCTTCACCCGGCTAAAATGCTTTCCTAACAAGAGGTGCGACATGGCGTTTTCGTTGAGCATGTATCCTTGGGTGTACAAAGCCCAGTATGACGGGAAAGGCGGATGGCTGGAAAGCTACGACGAAAAGCCCCACAAAACCCCAGCCCAGGAGGAGGCTCTCCCCGCGGGCGAGCTTCAGACCTTGTTGGCCCAGCGAAACTCGTTTCCCGAGCTTCCCCTGGTGAACTACACCACCCAGTACGGTATGGGCTGTTTCGAGGGCCTCAAGGCCTTTCCCCAGCCCGACGGCTCCCTCAAGCTCTTCCGCCCGGACCGCAACGGCGCCCGGATGCAGAAATCCATGGAAGGCTTGCAGATGCCCGGGTATCCTCAGAAGCTCTTCGTGGAAGCCACCAAGACCGTGGTGGCCAAAAACGCGGCCCTGGGGTTCCGACCTCAGTTTGACCCCTCTTGGGAAAAGGATCTGTTCCAAAGCGCCTCGGCCATCTACCTTCGGCCCTTCACCTATTCGGAGCCCGCCATCGGCCTGGGCCTTTCGCACACGCCCTGGGTGGTGGTCATCGGCACCCCGGTTAGCGCCTATTTTGTGGAAGGATCCTCGGCAGCCATCACCACCGACCGGACCCGCGCCACCCCCAAGGGCACCGGCTGGATCAAGTGCGACGCCAACTACGTCATACCCACCCTGGCCAAGAAGGAGGCCGAGGCTGCCGGCTACATGGAGGCGGTCTTCCTCGACGCCAAGACCCAGAAATATGTGGAGGAGGGGTCGAGCTGCAACTTCTTCGTCCTCCTCAAGAATGGAACCCTGGTCACCCCGGAGTTGGGGGACACCATCCTCCCGGGTATCACCCGCGACTCGGTGCTAACCCTGGCCCGGGACCTGGGCATCAAGACCGAGGAGAGGCGCCTCGAGGTGAAAGAAGTCCTGGCCAAGGGCACCGAGTGTTTCGTCACCGGCACCGCGGCTGGGATCTCGTTCATTGAAAGCCTCACTCACCAGTCCAAGACCGCCGTGTTCTCGGGGGCCAAGATGGGCGAGGCCACCCGGGAACTCCTGAAGACCCTGAAGGGGATTCAGTATGGGGTGGTAACAGACACCCACCACTGGATGCTCCAAGCCTAGGATCTCGGCCTTTTGGCGTCGCCTCGGTCGCGTGCGGTGCTCGGCGTACATGCAGTACGCCTGTGCTCCGTGCGCTTCCTCGACTTTGCCAAAAGACCGATCTCCGTCGGCTTGCCTTTGTCACGAGGTCGCTTCGCTCCTCGGGAGGACGTCGCTTCGCTCGTCCCTTAGTCCCTTAGTCGATCGGTTTGAGGTTGGCGACGATGGAATCCCGGTGGGGTTCCAGGAACGGCGCCAGGACGACCTTTTCTCCCAGGGTGGCCGGGTCCTCGTCGACTCCAAAGCCGGGCCCGTCGGTGGCAATCTCAAAGAGGATGCCGTTGGGCTCCCGGAAGTAGAGGCTCCGGAACCAGTGCCTGTCCACCTTGCCGCTGTTCCGGATGCCCCAGCGGTTCAGGGCGTCGGCCCAGGCGTCGTAGTCGGCGTCGAGGGACCGAAAGGCCACGTGGTGGACGCCGCCGGCGCCTCCCCGGGCTTGCGGCAGGCTGGGCTGGACGGCCACGTGAACTTCGGCTCCCGGGCCGCCTTCGCCCATTTCGTAGACGTGGACCTGGTCCTTGGCCGACTCGGGATGGGGGTAGGTCCTGACTTCTCTCAGGCCGATGGTCTCGAGGATCTTGTGGGTGGGTTTGAGTTCCGGGATCGACAGATGGATGGGACCCAGTCCGCGAATCTGGTACTCGCTGGGGACAGAGCTTCCTGCCCAGGGCTTGGCCTCGCCGATCCCCCCATCGTCGACCAGGGCCAGACGCTGGCCCTCGGGATCCTCAAAGTCGAGGGTCCGCCGACCGTCCCGTTCCACCACGGGTCCGGCTTTGACGCCGTGGTCGGCCAAATGCCGGGTCCAGAAGTCAAAGGCTGGCCCCGCGACCCTAAGCGACGTCTTGCTGATCGACCGGGTTCCCCGGCTTTCGGCCAACACGGGCCAGTCGAAGAAGGTGAGGTCGGTGCCCGGGGAGCCGACGCTGTCGGCGTAGAACAGGTGCCAGGCGCTCACGTCGTCTTGGTTCACCGAACGCTTCACCAAGCGCATTCCCAGCACCTTGGTGTAAAACTGATGATTGTCCCTGATCTTCGCCGAAACGGCGGTCAGGTGATGAATACCTTTCAATTCCATGGTTGTTCTCCTTTTCTGATCCATTGCGCGGCCGCCTCGACTTCGGGACGGCTCAAGTTGTGGCCACCGGGTGACCAGTGTGTTTCGACCCGGGCCCCCGCTGTCGTCAGCAGTTCGGCCAAGCGAAGGGTCGAGGCTTCGGGGACGAGGGGGTCCTGGCGCCCCGCGCCGAGGAAGACGGCCGTTCCCTGAAGGTCGGGAAGGGCGTCGGGCTCGAAGGGCACCATGGGGTGCAACAAGACGGCCCCGGCCAGGATCCCGGCCCGGGAGAGCAGTACGCTGGCCGCGATGTTGGCCCCGTTGGAAAAGCCGATGGCCACCACCCGATGGGGGTCGTAGCCGTAGACTTCCGCGGCGTCTTGCACGAACCGGACGAGGTCGCCCGTCCTCATATGCAGATCCTCAAGGTCGAACACGCCTTCGGCCAGCCGCCGGAAGAACCGGGCGTGACCGTTCTCGCTCACCGGGCCCCGGGGGCTGAGCACGGCGGCTCCCGGGACCAGAGAGCGCCCCAGGTCCACGAGGTCGTGCTCTGTCCCCCCTGTCCCGTGGAGGAGGAGGAGGGTGGGGGCCTCGGGGTTCGTCCCCGGGTCCCAGAAGTGAACGTATCCCAAATCTTTCGCCGTCATGATTTCTCCCATTTCCGCAGAAGGCGGATCAGTTCTTGCAGTTCCGAGGGGGACAGAGCTTGAAGGGACCGCGCCAGCAACTCCTCCTGCTCGGGAAGGGCCCTATCGGCCATCGCCCGGCCCGAGACAGTGAGGAAGAGCCTTTGGGTTCGTCCTTCGGCCCGCCGCTCCAGCCACCCCGTGCCCACCAGCTTCGTGACGAGCTGGCTGATGTTGCCCTTGGTGACCAGGAGCGCCTCGGCCAGCTCGTTCTGGGTCATTCCCTCGCGGCCCCGGACCCGGGCCAGGACGTCAAAGCAGGCGGTGTTGAGGCCCAGGGACCGAAAGTTCTTCTCGCTGGCGTGGTCGACGCTCTGGTAGACCCGGACCAGCCTGGTCCAGGCGGCCACCGCGGCCTTTCGATGTATGATTGCTTCTGTCATAAATATAGTTTAGTACTAAACTATCAGAAAGGCAAGCGCCGTCTGACGGGCGCCCCTCACTCCCCAGACCAGTCCCCCGTTTCCCAGTCGAGGATCTCTCGCGGGTGGAACCGTCCCTTGTAGGCCATGGTGGCGTTGCCTTGGACCCAGTAACCCAGATAGTACCAGCCCTTGCCCCGTTCTTGGGCGAGCCGGCATTCGCGGAGCACGCTGTAGATGCCCAGACTCCGGGAGGCAAACTCGTCCGCGTAGACGAAGTAGACCGAGCTGAGGGCGTCGATCCCCTCGTCGCAGAACCCCAGGGCCGCCAGTCGGCCGTCGACGCGGTACTCGGTCAGGAACGAGGGGACGGCGGGCTCAAAGAATGTGGAACGGAAATCCTCGGGGTCGGTTTCTTTCTGAAAGCGGTGGAGGCTGTGGTCGCGGTAGAGCTCGTAGTACTCGTCCCGGTATTCCGAGGGGACAACGGTGAGGGTGACGTCTTCGTTGCGGCGCCACACCCGTCTCTGGCTGGGGCTGAGGGTCAGGGTTCCCGCCTTCAGCCGCACGGGCTGGCAGGCCCGGCAACCCGGGCAATCGGGACGGAAGAAGAACGAGCCGAAGTGCCGCCACCCCGCCTCGAGGACCGCCGAGGTTTCTTGGGGGTCCAGGTCGGTGCCGAAGAAGTGCCTCTGGACG
>JAHFSN010000515.1 GCA_023265735.1 Spirochaetaceae bacterium
GGGTCGAGGATATTCTCTTCCACCCGCCGGGTGATCTCGCTCATATCGACCTGCTCGTTGCGCATGCCCAGGTAGTTCTGGAAGAAGGCGGGGTCCACGATGGACCCTGCGATGCCCATGGACACCGAGCCCACCGAGAGGTACGACCGGCCCTGCATGGTCGCCACGGCCAGGCCCGCCCGGGCGAACCGCAGCAGCTTCTCGCCCACGTCGGCCGGGATGGTCAGGTCGCCCGCGTCCTTGACGTCCTTTCCGTAGATGCCGAAGCAGGGGAGGCCCTTCTGGGCGTGGGCTGCCAGGACGGCCGCCAGGTACACGGCACCGGGCCTCTCGGTGCCGTTGAACCCCCAGACCGCCTTGGGCATCAGGGGATCCATGTCCATGGTCTCGGACCCGTAGCACCAGCAGGTGGTGACGGTCAGCGACACGCCCACACCCTCCCGGCGGAACTTCTCGCGGGCCTGGGCCGCCTCGACCACGCCGCCGATGCAGCTGTCGGCGATGACGCACTCCACGGGGCTCCCGTCGGGATGCCTCAGGTACTCGCTCAGGAACCGGGCCGCGGCCCGGGCCTGGTCCAGGATCTGATCTTCGAGACTCTCCCGGACGCCGTTGCGGCGCCCGTCGATGGTCGGCCGGATACCGATCTTGGGATTCTGAGGTTTCCAATAGCCCTTTGCTGCCATGATTGCTCTCCTTCTTGGTTAATCGATTGCATTAAAACCTTCGAAAACTAGACGCAGGAGACGACCTGCGATTTGACCCGGGCGAGTCGAGGCTCGCCCCCTCCCTCCCCGGAAAGCCGGGAAATCAGAAACTCGGCAGCCTGGACCCCGATCTCATGGACGGGCTGGCGGACCATGGCCTCGCAGTACCCCAGGGACGCGGCTAGGTCGAGGTCGTCGAAGGCCACCAGCCGGGGCGCCTGGTCGGGTTTGAGTCCCCGTTCCAGCAGGAGCCGGGTGGCTCCCAGGTGCATGAATCGGTTGGAGATGAATACCAGCTGGGGCGGTTCGGGCAGTTCCAGAAGCTGGGACAGGAGCCGGGATCCGCTTTCGTCGTGAAAGTCGCCGAACCGGACCAGTTCGGGATCGAAGGGGACGTGGTAGTCTTCCAGGAGCCGACGAAACCCGTCGTAGCGCTCCCGAGCCGAGGTCAGTCTCTGGTCGCCTCCCAGGAAGCCGATACGCCGAACTCCTTGGAGCAGAAAGGGTTCCAGGACTTGGTAGGTGCCGTTCACGTTGTCGGCCAGGACGGCGTCGGCGTGAAAGTCGTCGACCAGCCTGTCGACCAGCACCACGGGAACCCCGAGCTTGACGGCTTGGCCAAAGTGGGCCCCCGAAGCGCTGGTGGGGATGACGATGAGCCCGTCGACTCCCCGGTCGAGGAGCAGCCCTAGGCGGTCCATTTCGGTCTGGGGGTCCTCGTTGGAGTTGCAGATGATGAGGGTCAGGCCCACTTCCTGGAGGCGACGCTCGACCCCCCGGGCGATACCCAGGAAGAAATCGTTGGTGAATTCGGGGGCCAAGAAACCCACAGTCAGCGACCGGCTGGTCTTGAGACCCCGGGCAAAGGGGTTGGGGGCGTAGCCCAGCTCCTCGATGACCTTCTGCACCCGGCCGGTGGTAGCCGCCGAGATGCGCGGGTCCTTGTTCAGCACCCGGGACACGGTAGCGGTGGAGACTCCTGCCTGTTCTGCGACGTCCTTAACGGTGAAGGCCATATGCACTCGATTGCATAATTGACCCAGTCCGGAGGCCTGTCAAGCAGAACTTGACAGGGGTCGGAGCTGGGTGCATGTTACCAATGTTAAGTTAATTCACATAAATTAGTGGAGTCAATTTGGACAACCGGTCCCAGCAAAAGACCTTGCTTCTCCTGGTGGTCGCGGGAGCGTCGCTTCTCTTCCTTGCCGTCGCCTTGCCCGGACTCACCCTGGACCCGGGGATGCCCTTGCCCGAAAGGAAGATTTCCTCCCTTTTTGTTGTTCCGGGGGAGGCCCGGTCCGTGGCCGGCGGACCGGTTTCGGACCTGGGACGGCTCATCGTGATCGTCGTTCTTGTCGTCTTCCTCTTGGCCACGCTGGTCTCGGCCCTTCGACGTCTGCCGGGGCGGACCATCCTCAGGGTCGTTCTCGGCATTGTTGTTGGGATGGGACTCTTGGCGGCAGCGGGCTCGTTCCTCTTGATTTTGCCTCCGACCCCGGTCACGCCCCTGGCCCTCGGGGGTCCGACACCCCAGGTAACCTCTTGGGGATCCTTGGGTTCACCGCCCGCGGTTCTGGTGGTCCTGGTGTCAGTCCTCGTTGCCACGATAGTGTTCGCCGCAGTCGTCCTGGTCTTCAAAAAGCGCCCTATTGGGACGCCCCTCGACCTGACCTTGGTCGCCGGCAGAGCCCTCGATTCGCTGCGGGCCGGTTCTGACCTTCAGGGTGTCATTGTGGAATGCTACCGGACCATGGGAGAGGCCGCCCAGGCCCAAGCCGGAGTGGAACGGGGCGCCGACATGACCACGGGGGAGTT
>JAHFSN010000516.1 GCA_023265735.1 Spirochaetaceae bacterium
GGACTGGGCCCCACCGACACCATGAGCCTCTCGCGGACGGGCCAGATGGCCTGGACCCGGCCCTGGTTGCGGACCGAGTCGACCTCCTTGCCCACCCTCTCGGCGGCCCGGCGGAGGGTCAGCTCCCTCAGGGCCAGCAGGTTGTCCTTCTTGAAGAACCCCTCCAGGGCCCGGGCTCCCTGATCGGCCCGGTAGATCTTGCCCTGGCGCAGCCGGGCGATGAGGTCTTCGGGGTCCACGTCGACCACCTCGACCTCCCGGGCCGCGTCGAAGACCCGGTCGGGGACGATCTCGTGGACGAGGACGCCGGTGACCCGGGCCACCACGTCGTTCATGGAGTCCAGGTGCTGGATGTTCAGGGTGGTCCACACCTCGATGCCCGCGGCCAACAGGTCTTCCACGTCCTGCCACCGCTTCTCGTGCCGCTGGCCCGGGGCGTTGGTGTGGGCCAGCTCGTCGACCAAGAGGACGGCGGGGTGGCGCTTGAGGCAGGCGTCGAGGTCGAGCTCGTGGAGTTTCAGGCCCCCGTGGACCACGGTGAGGGGAGGGATGCCCTCCAGGCCCGCCAGCTGGAACAGGGTATCGGGCCGCTCGTGGGGCTCGATCCACCCGGCCACCACCTCGCGCCCTTGAGCCAGGGCCGTCTGGGCCGCCTGGAGCATGGCGAAGGTCTTGCCCACTCCCGCGGCGTAGCCCAGAAACACCTTGAGGAGTCCCAGGCCGGTTTCCCCGGGGGCCAGGGAGGCCAGAAGCTGATCGGGGTCGGGCCGCAGGCTGTCCATGGCCCCATCATACCTCCGCCTCCGTAAAAAAGGTGAAAAGGCCCCGGGGGCGGCCTTTACGCCCTTTTTCGGCGCCGTCCTCTACCTTTCACCGTGGAGGTTCTTCATGGCCGTCCTGATTGCGTTGACCAGCCTTATCGTTGCTGGACTGTTCATCTATCTCACCGTAGCCCTCTTCCGGGCGGAGGATCTATGAGCGACATTCTCAATTACATCGTCTTCTTCGGGCTCCTCACCGTGGCCGCCTGGCCCCTGAGCCGCTGGGTGGCCGCCGTGTTCGACGGCTTCGGCTCCCGGGCCACCCGCTGGTTCCGGCCCGCCGAGGGCCTGGTCTACAAGGTGTCAAGCATCGACCCCGACCAGGACATGGACTGGAAGCAGTGGGTTGGGGCCCTGATGATCTTCTCGGTCATCAAGACCGTCGTCGTGTTCCTCGTCCTGGTCTTTCAGGACAAGCTGCCGTTCAATCCGCAAAACCTGCCCGGGGTGCCCTGGGACCTGGCCCTGAACACCGCGGTCAGCTTCATCACCAACACCAACTGGCAGAACTACGGCGGCGAGGCCACCATGAGTTATTTCAGCCAAATGGCGGCCCTCGCGGTCCAGAACTTCCTGTCGGCCGCCGCGGGCATCGCGGTGCTGGCGGCCCTCATCCGGGGTCTCGTCCGTAAGCAGACCACGGGCCTGGGCAACTTCTGGGTTGACCTGGTCCGCATCAACCTCTACGTGCTGCTGCCCCTTTCGCTGGTCTACGCCCTGTTCCTCGTGTCCCAGGGAGTGATCCAGAACCTCCTCCCCGCCGTGTCGGTCACCGGGCTCACGGGGCCCCAGACCCTGCCCATGGGACCCGTGGCCAGCCAGGAGGCCATCAAGATGCTGGGGACCAACGGGGGAGGCTTCTTCAACGCCAACTCGGCCCACCCCTTCGAGAACCCCACGCCCTTCACCAACTTTGTGGAGACCTTCTCGGTGTTCCTGCTCCCCGCCACCTTCGTGTTCACCTTCGGCCGCCTGGCCAAAGACCTTCGACAGGCCTGGGCCATCTACGGCGTCATGGTGGTGCTGTTCACCCTGTTCTTCGTGCCCGGGTACCTGGCCGAGACCGCGGCCCAGCCCCACGCGGTCGCCGGGGTCGACTGGAGCGCCGGGAACCTCGAGGGCAAGGAGACCCGGTTCGGCGTCGGTCCGTCGGTACTCTTTGACGAGGTGACCACCGCCACGTCGTGCGGCGCCGTCAACTCCATGCTCGACAGCTTCACGCCCCTGGGCGGGATGTTCCCCCTGGTCCTCATGCAGGTGGGCGAGGTGATCTTCGGCGGTGTGGGGTCGGGCCTCTACGGCATGCTGGCCTTCATCCTGCTGACGGTGTTCGTCGGCGGCCTCATGGTGGGCCGGACCCCCGAGTACCTGGGGAAGAAGATCGAGCCCTACGACATGAAAGTTCTCGTGGTGGCGGTGATGATCACGCCCTTTGTGGTCCTGGTGGGCACCGCCGCGGCGTCGCTGTGGCATTGGGTGCCGTCGACCCTGAACAACCACGGGCCCCACGGCTTCACCGAGATCTTCTACGCCTTCTCGTCCATGGGCAACAACAACGGCAGCGCCTTCGCAGGCCTGGGGGGCAACACCCACTTCTGGAACGTGGTGGGCGCGGCGGCCATGTTCGTGGGCCGCTTCGGGGTCATGATCCCCATCCTGGCCCTGGCGGGAAACCTGGCCAAGAAGAAGACCTCGGTGGTG
>JAHFSN010000517.1:0-973 GCA_023265735.1 Spirochaetaceae bacterium
TCGAAGAACCAGGGTACTGGCTAGCCGAATCCCTGTAAATCAGAAAAAGCCCATGACAATCCTCGCCTGGGTTAGTTGAGGGCCAGGGCGTCCCGAATTTGCCCATTCTCCTTCTTCTCGAAGGCCCAGGGAGCCCAGAACCCGTAGGCCAGGGCCCCGAGGTCGATGGCCACCCCCATGTAGTACAGGCCGGGATTGTTGATATTGGGGGCCCCGTGGCGGGAGCCCCGGTCAGCCCGGTCGCTGGACACGGTCTGGAGGACCCCTCCGGCCACGAAGGCGCCGGTGAGGATCACGCCGCTAAGGGTATCTCCCTGGATGTAGCTGCCCAGCCCGAGGACAGGATTGAGGAGACACCACCAACCGGTGGTCTTGTACTTTTCGTAGAACTGGTACCGTTGGAGCGGTGAGAGCTGGGCGGCCAAGGCCTTCATCTCCATCATCCCCGCGTCGGTTCGGTAGGCCCGGGAATCCATCATCAGGCTGAGCTTCACCCATGCCTCTTCGGACGCCTTGTCCTGGGCCCAGAGTCCCTGGGCCAGGGCCAGCAGCACCGTCAATACCAAAATCTTTCGCATTGGTCTCTCCTTGTGTGTCCTATGGAACACAAGAATGATTCCAATCTGTCACCCCGTCGGGGTACCGGGGTTTCCCCCCCGGCCGTTGTAGACGACGGCCCCCGAGTCGGCGAATTCCCGGAACACTTCGAGGGCCTGGGCCGTTTGCACATTCGAGACGACCTCGATGCCCCGGCGACGAAGCTCGTGGTCCCATTGGGGATGGATGGGCCCCTCGTCGAAGCCCGTCAGCGCCTCCAGTTCGGGACCGTGACCCGCGATGACCAGGGACCTGACGCCCGACCAGAGGACGGCGCCGTAGCACATGGCGCACGGCCTCCAATTGACCACCAGTTGGTAGGCCGGCCGATCCCGGGCCCCGAGGTCCCAGGTACCCAGGAGCTTCTGGGCCACCG
>JAHFSN010000517.1:983-2519 GCA_023265735.1 Spirochaetaceae bacterium
AGAGGGCCATGACTTCGGCGTGGGCCGACGAGCATCCGTGGGCCATGACCCGGTTCACGCCGATGACCACCGGCCGTCCCGTCTGGGCTTCGAAGACCCCTGCGGCGAACGGACCGCCGGTCTGGTGACGGAGATTCAGGGCAGAGAAGCGGATGACGGCGTCCATCCGGTCTTCGAGTCGGGGCAGGGCAACGGGCAGCTTGGCGAACTCGTCGTCGACCCAGGAAGGGAGGGAGAGGGTGAACTGCATGAGGGCAGTATACCGGCCGGCACCGACTTCGGCACCGGGATCGGCAGGTCCCGTCGCAGGTCGTCGGGGTTCACCCCTTCCCACCGGCAGTACGCCGCCACTTCCCTTGAACCCACCGGATCCGACCAGAACAGATCCGCCAACCAAGAACTTATTGCTCGCAAAACGGCCATGGTGAGCCTCCTGATCCGAGACTACCGATCCCACCCAACGCCCAACAGCGCCAGAAGGGGGGAATTTTCACGGACCAGCCCGGCCAGAGTCCCGGCTGTGCCCGTGTTTTTTTGTCCAAGTGTGCCTAGATTGTTTGGCGCCCTGTGCTAGGCTGTCTGTATGATGAGTACCGAAGCTGGGACGCTCCGTCCCACCCTGTATGGAGGTCTGGCCGAGAGCCTGAAATCGCTCATCGAGGGCGGCACGTTCCGGGAGGGGGAGAGGATCCCCTCGATCCGGACCATGAGCCGCCAGTACGGCGTCAGCGTGAACACGGTCCGGGAGGCCTACTGGATCCTCGAGGCCCAGCAGTTGCTGGAGAGCCGCCCTCAGTCGGGGTATTTTGTCCGGTGCCGGGCCCCTGTCCCCACGGCGCCGCCCCTGACCTTGGATCTGGCCCATCATAGCCCCCACGCCGTCATCCCCTGCTCGCTGCGGGAGGATTTGGGGGCCCACGGGAACGGACGTCTGCTCCACGGGCTCAACCTGGCCCGGGGTGCGGTCGACACCGCCATCCTCCCTTGGCGGAGGCTCAACGCCACCCTGGCCGCGGTGAGCCGGGAGGCGGGTCATGAGATGCTCGACTACGACACTATGAAGGGACAACCCGAACTCCGGGAGGCCGTGGCGCGCCATGGCCTGGAGGCGGGAATTCGCCTGGGGCCCGACGAGTACGTCATCACCAGCGGATGCCTTTCGGCCATCTTCTTCGCCCTTCAGGTGCTCTGCCGGCCCGGCGACACCGTCGCGGTGGAGTCTCCGACCTACAGTGAGTTTCTCAAGCTTTGCCCGCGCCTGGACCTTCAGGTGCTGGAAATCCCCACCGATCCCGTCGGGGGCATGAACCTGGAGGTTCTTCAGTGGGCCCTCGACAGACACCAGGTGCGGGCCGTCCTCACGGTGGCCAATTTCAACAATCCCTGCGGCTTCTTGATGCCCGAGGCCCGCAAGCGCGCCCTCGTCCAGCTGCTGGAGGCCAGGGGGATCCCCCTGATCGAGGACGACGCCTACGGGGATCTGCCCTTCCTGGAAGACCGCCCGGCGGCGTGCAAGGCCTTTGATACCACGGGGAA